>VBOC01000252.1 GCA_005877655.1 Ignavibacteria bacterium | reverse complement strand
GGGGAGCGAGGCATACTGAATCGAGCCGTTCGACACTGTGAACGAACCCGATGTTGCGGGATTCATTTTCTCGCCCGATTCGCCCTTCATCATCACCGAAAATCCGATCTCGCCCGTTCCAGAAACTCCGGCGGCTTTCTTGAGCATCTCTGAGGGGACCAGGGATAAAAGCTGTGTCATCTGCACGCCTTTAGACTCAAGCCGGATGTCCATCTCGTTCGACACCTGCTGGAGCTTGGAGATGCTGCCGGAGAGAGTGATCGGAACCTCTTTCACTTTGATCGCAATATTTCCGAATCGCAGGAGATCGGAATCGAACTGATAATCGACCGATCCCTGAGCACTCACAGGCTGGCCGGTAAGGTACCACGATGAGAGCGTGCCGTAGCTGAATTTATCGATCGAGGCAGTCTCATCGAGGTGGAATGCGTTTTCACCCGGTTTCGAGGCAGCCTTCAAGGCAGCGTTCAATCCCGTCATCGCGATCCGGCTGTCGAACTTCCGGTCGGTATAGGTTAGCTCCCCATTCTTAATTTCGAGATCCGAGAGAAGCAATGCTCCCGCCTGCCCCCGTTCCTGGCTCGTCCCGGTGTGGTCCCCGGTTTCCGGTTCGTTGCCGGAGAAGTTCTTTACTCCATCCTTGGTCACCTCGAGGTGGATTACGGGGCGATCGAGGACGATCTGATTGATATCGATCTGGCTGCTGAGGAGCGGCAGGATTTTCAGGTCAAGCGTCAGATGATCGAGAGAGAGGAATTCCTCCCGCTCGAATCCCCTGTTCTTTTGGTTGGAAATATTGAGTCCGTCGATCGAGACCCCCAGCGTCGGAAGAATTGTGAAGGAGATGTCTCTGACCGCCACGGCCCGGTGCGTGGATTGTTCGATCCGTGGAACGATGAGAGCTTCCAGCCGGTCGCTCGTAAAGTAGAGCTTCGCAAACACGATGGCGGCGAAGAGGAGCCCGACCGGTATCGCGAGAACGATCAGCCATATTTTTGCGGTCCTGTTAAGTGCCACCAAAAAATATACCGAAACGGGGAGAGAATTTCAATGAATCGAGCTCTGTAAAATTCGGATCCGGGATCATGGAAGCAGCTCGCGACCAATTGTTTGCGGAGCATGCCGGGCTCGAAAACGTTCGAATCCAGGCGGCAGGAGAATGTTATTGACAATATGCTCCCGTTTCTGTATATTCGTCTCACGTTATTTTTGGCCATCTCACACTGTCTGAAAGGAGTTCGTTCATGGCGGATATCTCGCTCGATGCTTTAGGAATGGTCGAGACTACAGGCCTGGTCGGCTCAATCGAAGCTGCCGATGCGATGGTGAAGGCGGCGAAGGTTACGCTGATCGGGAAGGAAGTAATCGGCGGCGGTTATGTTACCGTCATGGTCCGCGGCGATGTCGGCGCTGTGAAAGCGGCGACCGATGCAGGTGCCGCGGCGGCCCAGAGAGTCGGCGAACTCGTCTCAGTCCACGTCATTCCGCGCCCACACATGGATGTGGAAATGATTCTCCCCAAACGCTCGCAATCAAAGTAGAGCACTCCTTCAGAGGAATCAATGCTTGAGTACGCCCTCGGGCTGATCGAAACGCGGGGACTCGTCGGTGCGATCGAGGCGGCCGATGCTGCCACGAAGGCGGCCGATGTGACTCTGGTCGGCAAGGAGCGGGCAGACGCAGGCCTTATGACTATTAAATTGAAGGGGGATGTGGCCGCCATCCGGGCCGCAGTCGACGCAGGAGCAGCGGCGGCGCAGCGGGTTGGGGAGCTCGTATCAGCGCATGTCATCCCCCGTCCCGACGACGAGACGGAGATTCTCATCTATCCTCCCCCGTGGCAGACCAAGGAGAAACCGGCGGCACAAGAAAGACGTGCGCCCCGGCGCCAACCCAGAGCCCGTAAAGAACAATCAATCAGGGAGCAGATGCCCGAAGCGGAGCCGGAAATCCCGGAGCCGGAAGAGCCTTCCGGTCCCGCGATGGTCATGAGTGAGGATGAAGAGACGTACCGTCAACAGCTCAGGAATATGACGGTACACGAACTCCGGAGGTATGCCCGCAGCGTCAAAGGACTTCCCATTCACGGTCGCGAGATTTCCCGGGCGAACCGGGAAGCGCTCATCGACCGGTTAATTGCCGTAAAATTTCCGAAATAACATCCGGTTATCCAAAGAACTCCACCCGGCAAAACCAGGTGGAGTTTTTTTTAGGTGATGGAGAATAAACGATACCATATCGTCATCGCTTCGATCATCTTTGCGATCGTCACCTGGAGTTCCGTTAACCTTCGAAACGAATACACGGTCGCGCTCCGGATACCGGTGATCCTTGATGATTTTCGGGCAGGTCTTGCTCTCAAATATCCGGTGCCGAAAACTGTGACGGCTCATTTCAAGGGAACCGGCTGGGCGCTGGCCGGACTTTTCTTCTCGCCCGACATCAAATACTACATCGATGTGCCGTCGCTCAGACCCGAAAACTTCATCGTGACGGGGCGGGATCTTATGGAACATGTCAAGCTCCCGGTCACTCTCCAGGTGGTCGATGTACAGCCTGAAACCCTGATCCTTGCCCTCGGCGAATACAAGGAGAAATCTGTCGCGCTCATTCCCCACGTTACTCTTGATTATCGCGAAGGTTTCGGCAAGGTGGGCCCGATGCGCCTCGTTCCCGAGAGCGTCGGGATCGGAGGCACGAAGAACATCGTCGCAAGTATCGCGGAATGGCCCACGATCTACAGGAAATTCGAGAACGTCCGCTCGGATATCGATGTTGACCTTCCGCTTGAGGAGCCGCAAAATTACGCAGTTGAGTTGTCGCGTGCGAGCGTACGATTGCACGTCAACGTCCAGCCGTTCGCCGAAAAGACCTTTGCCGGCATTCGTGTTACCGCTACCGGCGCCCCGGCTGGGAGAGAAGTTGTTTTCATTCCATCCCGGATGGATGTCATCGTGCGGGGAGGCATCGAGCAGCTGAGCAGGATATCGAGTTCCGACTTCCAGGCGACGATCGATTACCAGAGCCTGGTGGAGGATTCAACCGGAGCCGCCACGCCGAGCGTGACGGCGCCTGCCGATGTGAAAGTGATCTCCCGAAAGCCCGACCGGCTTCAGTTCATCATCCGGAAAAAAATGTAACGAGCGGAGTCAATGCGCCTTTCAATTAATATCGATCACATTGCCACTCTCCGTAATGCCAGAGGGGCACGAGATCCCGATCCAGCCGAAGCGGTCCGCGTTGTCGAGCGCGCCGGGGCCGACGGCATCGTGTGCCACTTGCGCGAAGACCGGCGGCACATCCGGGATGAGGATGTGAAGGCCCTGCGAAAGACAATCACGACGAAGCTCGATCTGGAGATGGCGGCAACAAAAGAAATCGTCCGCATCGCCCTTAGGGTTCGGCCTGAACTTGCCACACTTGTTCCGGAGAAACGGAAGGAGCTCACGACTGAAGGCGGTCTGGATGTATTGCGCCACAAGAGGCCGCTGGCGAAAGCGATCAAAAACCTGCACGGCAAGAAGATTGCGGTGAGTTTATTTGTAGACCCGGCGGCAGGGCAGATCAGGGCGGCAAAAGAGATCGGGGCTGAGATGATCGAGATCCATACGGGGGAATACGCCAACGCACGTTCAAATCGTGAACGCGGGAAGCATCTCAGGCGGATTCAGGAAAGTGCAGTTCTGGCACGATCACTCGGCCTTGGTGTCAACGCCGGGCACGGGCTCGATTATGTTAACATTTCGCCCATCGCCGCAATCCGTGAGATCGAGGAAGTGAGCATCGGGCATGCCGTCATCGTCCGGGCGATCGGCGTCGGGTTGG
Source organism: Ignavibacteria bacterium (assembly GCA_005877655.1). Taxonomy (GTDB): domain Bacteria; phylum Bacteroidota; class Ignavibacteria; order UBA10030; family SZUA-254; genus VBOC01. The sequence continues at coordinate 8,297 of VBOC01000252.1, read as the reverse complement.
AGAACGCGGTGCGGGAAATGGTTGCGCTGGTACGAGGAGGTGATGCGAGGGGACAGGGGAGCTTGTTCGAAGGCGATGATCTGCTTGAAGGGGGCGACCTGACTTGACCGGAGGAGGAGACCTGACTTGATCCGAAGGGCTGACGTGACTTCACCGGAAGGGCCGACCTGACTTCACCGGAGTAGTCTACCTTATATCGATTTGCCGGGGGCTAAGTTTCTTGGAAGAGGTGCTTTGATTCGCCGGCGGAGAATCATTCTCCGCCACGGGAGCTCTAGTGGCGCTGTTCTAGTTTGCGAATCTCATCCCGCAGTTGCGCAGCGCGTTCGTAATCTTCTCTCTCGATTGAATCCTTGAGCGCCGCTCGGAGAGCCTCCATCTTCGTCATTTTCACTTCTTTCCCCTTCGGGGGATTGCCCCCCGCGTCCGGTGCCTCCGACTCTTCGGCTTCAGGAAGGAACGCAGCCTCATCCATCACCTTATCCGAGACGTAAATCGGGACTCCGAACCGGACTGCAAGCGCTATAGCGTCGCTCGGACGCGCATCAATTTCCTGGCTGTCGAGGCTCAACTTCGCATAGAACGTGCCGTCGCGCAGCTCGCTGATGGTGATCTCCGAAAGGTCGGCTCCGACAGACTCGAGAATGTTTTTCATGAGGTCGTGGGTGAGAGGCCGGGGAGGTTTGATCCCTTCCATTTCAAGAGCGATTGACTGTGCTTCGAACGCGCCGATAATGATGGGAAGACGGCGATTACCGTTCACTTCTTTGAGTATAAGGGCGTATGCTCCACCGCTCGCGGGGCTCGTCGACAGACCTAATATATCCACCTGAATCTTTTCCACGATCTCTCCTACAGATTTACTTTCCCAAAACCCGCTTCAATTCGTTGGTGAGCGCCGGTAGAATTTCAAAGACATCGCCGACTACGCCGTAATCCGCCACCTGAAATATCGGAGCGTCCTTGTCCTTGTTGATAGCTACAATATACTTAGAAGAAGACATTCCCGCAAGGTGCTGCACGGCTCCGGAAATTCCGCACGCGATGTAGAGCGTCGGCGAGACCGTTTTTCCCGTTTGGCCGACCTGCTCGTCGTGCGGGCGCCATCCGGCGTCGACGACAGCGCGCGATGCTCCGACTGCGGCGCCGAGCACATCCGCAAGTTTTTCAATGACTCCGGAAACGATGATGCTCGCTTCCGTGACATCCGGCCGGCCTTCGGCGATTTTCACCTGCGTCACCCGCGCGTCGAAATCAGCATCCTGAAGCTCGACAGTGAACGTTTCCGCACTGACCGCAGCGCCATTCGTGGGCGTAGCGGTGAACACATTGGGCCGAAGCGTAAAGATCTTCGTGGTGGACGTGACTCGAACATCGATCAGAGCCTTCCCGGCGTAGACGGGCCGGGTCGCGACGATCTCGCCATTGTCGACTTTTATGGCGATGCAATCAGCCGCTATCCCCGCCTCGAGTTTTCCCGCGACACGCGGTGAGAGATCCTTTCCCATCTGGCTGGCGGGAAAAAGAATGACTCCCGCTGCTTCTCGCTTTGCAACTTCTGCCACAATTTTTGCATACGCCCGTGTCGAGTAGAGCCGGAGGCGGGCATCCTGGACGGTGATGACCCTCTGTGCGCCGAATCCACCGAGCGATTGAGCGATCCCGGCGACGTCATGGCCCACCACAAGCGTCACGAATTCCGCGCCAAGCTGATCGGCAAGGCGGCGGCCGGCCTGCGTGACCTCATAGGCAGCTTTTTTGAATTTACCTTCCCGTTGCTCGGCGAATGCGAGAAGTTTCATCAAATGACCTTGGCTTCTTCGTGCAGGAGTCTGACGAGCTCGGGTACAGCGGCGGCTCCCGTTCCGACGATCTTCCCCGGCTGCTTCGGCGGGGGTTTGTGCATCGCCAATGTCTCCACTTTTGGCGGAACGGGCTTGGGTATCCGCTCTTCGATGGGCTTCGATTTGGCCGACATGATCCCTTTCAAGGAGGGATACCGCGGCTCGTTCAATCCTTTTTGAGCCGCAATGACGAGCGGAAACTTCGTCTCGACGACCTCATGGCCGCCTTCAATTTCGCGTTCGCAGATGACCGTTCCATCGCGAGGTTCGATCTTGACGACAACCGAAACCGATGGAAGACCCAGAAATTCCGCGACCAGTCCGGGCACCTGCTCATTGTAATAATCGATCGATTGCTTGCCGAACAGGATGCAATCCGCGGATTGCGTGCGCAGTTCTTCGGCTATCGCGGTTGCGACGGAATAGGAATCCCGTACGGAATTATCCTTGAGGAGAATTGCCTTGTCGATTCCCATCGCCAGCGATTTGCGGAGGGTTTCCTTGTGTGTGTCGGTGCCGAGCGATAGCGCGATGGTCTCGCCGCCAAATTTTTCCTTCAACTGAAGCGCCGCTTCGATTGCGAACTCATCGTAGGGGTTGAGCATGTAGTTTACGCCCGCAGGGTCGATCGTACGGCCGTCTGAGGCAACCTTCACTCTTGTCTCGGTGTCGGGGACATGATTAACACACACTACAATTTTCATATTCTTTTACACTCCGTCGATGATCGACCGCACAGAAAAACGGTCAGCTTGTCATTTTCAACCCGAATATAGGCACTCCGATGTGAAAACGCAAGATTTCTACTTGCTAATCGAACCGGAAATCGGTACATTTTTTCGTCAGCTCTCTCCATCCCGCTCGATCACAATGAAGACGCCAGGCCAGGACCCAGCAGCAAAAAAGTTCATGACGCTCGAACGATTTATCAACGAGCAGGAGCGTCAATACGCGAATGCGACGGGAGATTTTTCCGGCCTCCTGCACGATCTCTCGCTCGCCGCAAAGCTCGTGTGGCGCGAGGTTTGCAAAGCCGGACTCGTGAACATCCTCGGCGCCACCGACCGGATGAACGTGAGCGGTGATGTGGTGAAGAAACTTGATGAATTTGCCGATGAGACGATCTATAAGGCGATGGACCATGGCGGCCATCTTTGCGTGATGGCATCCGAGGAAAATGAGGACATCCTTCACATTCCCGATCAGTATCCGGACGGAAAGTACGTGCTTCTCTACGATCCTCTGGACGGCTCCTCGAACATCGACGCGAACATTACCATCGGCTCCATCTTCAGCGTCTATCGCCGGCTGTCGAAGTCGGGAAAGGGCACGCTCCAGGATTGCCTCCAGCCGGGCTACAAGCAGGTCGCTGCGGGATATATTATCTACGGCTCCAGCACGATGTTCGTCTACTCGACCGGACAGGGCGTGCACGGGTTCACGCTTGATCCCACCGTCGGCGAATTTCTCCTGTCGCATGAAAATATTCGGATCCCGAAAAAGGGAAAGATCTACAGCCTCAACGAGGGGAATTTTTGCAACTGGGATGGCCCGGTCCAGCGATATATTAAATTCCTCAAGGAGCAGGACAAGGCGAGCGACCGGCCCTACTCATTGCGCTACATCGGCACAATGGTGGGAGATTCACACCGGACGCTGCTCTACGGGGGGATCTTCGCCTACCCTGGAGACCTGAATAATCCCAAGGGAAAGCTGAGGTTGATGTACGAGTGCAACCCCATCGCGTTCATCATCGAGCAGGCAGGCGGGCGGTCGAGCGATGGGAAGCAGAGTATCCTCCGCGTAAAGCCCACCGCGCTTCACGAACACACGCCGTTCTTCCTCGGGAGCGAAGAGGACGTGAAGCTGTGCGAGGAATTCCTGAAGGGGAAGCGGTAGAGTCGGTTAAATCGGGAGACGGGCCGGGAAATCCGAGTTCCGGTGACCAGTGGATTTGGGGGACTGGGGAAGGGATCGACCTGGAGAGACTATCACACCGGACGATCTGCCGCTGGAACATCTATGGGTCGATTCAACGTCGTTCCTGTGACAAACCGGCCGCCGGGTGCAGGTCTACCATGAATACCGAATCGTGTACGTGATTACCTTTTCGCTATCCTTCCCGATCGTCACCGGAAATTTGATCGTGCGCTGATCGACCTTTGTCCATTCGACATTACTCTTCGTGATCTCCCACTGATTCCAGCGCCACGGGTGTTCGTACACCTGAACCGTGACCGATTCCGATTTATGATTCCGGACCTTGATCTGAATTGTTTCTTCTATGCTGTGCCCCGAAATTAAGGACTTGAAATCGCTCTGAGCCCTTTCGCCGACGAGATCGAAGGCGTTGCCGAGGTATAATTTCAGTTCCTCATCCTTCGGTGTGTGATCGATTTGATCCTCGCCGATGAACTGTTCTTTTCCGTCCACATCGCGCTTGTACACACGCACCTTACCCTTCGGGAGCGGAATCCCAAGGCCCGATTTTTCATCGTTCTTGAAGGTGATGAATACGCCGACCTTTGAATTCGACTGCTGGCCGAAGCTTTCCTGGTTGCGATACGAATAGTTGTTGTACCATCCCCGCCACTGATCGGAGAGGCCGTCATAGATAAAAACCTTCTTGGAAGAAACATTTCTTCCGGAGACAAGCTCAAGCTGCTTCGTCTCACTCGAGTTGAGATCGGTGCGGCGCTGAAGTGTGTACAACTTGTACTCGAATAGCTCGGTTTGCTTGAATTGAGGGGCTTCAGCTTTGGCCATCGCCATTCCGTTCATTACGCGATAGTCTTCCATTCCCTCCCTCACGCGATTGATGTCGCCGGCAACAAGTTTCAATCCGGCATCTCTAAAATTTGTTCCTGAATTGTTTGTCAGCGTCACCCAGCCGGTTAAATCCAGATTTGCATCGCTCTTGTCCAGCACAGCGACATAATCCGCGCTCCACGATAGCGCGCCTGCGAGATAGCTTAATTCCACTTTGTGGTCACCAGGGTGGCTGTTGGACACGAGCCACTCGAGCTGGGGCTTCAGAATCAACCCCTCCGGCAGATTTGGAAGGACAAGTCGGCCTACTGGGTCCACTTCGATTTTTCCGTTAATCTCCGCGATCATTCCGCTGATCGCGGGGTAGTTGGGGTTTGCGAAGACCGGCCCCTTGCCCCCAGATTGGCCCGCAGCAAGAAGTTTGCCCGTGACAGTATACTCCTTCTTGGTCTCCTCGTTGTATCGCACAAACTCAACATTCTTGCCGACGTATTTCTCGAGCAATTTCCCCTGGTTGACGAGATCGTATTGGTAATTTTGTTCCAGAACACCGACAGACAAAGGATCGGTCTGACTCACAAAATGAAGGGACGTGCCGTCGATTGTCGCCGGGATGTCCGGGATTACGATGTGGCTCAATCCGTTCGGGATGTTGACCGACCGTTCCTCCCTTATGAGCGAGAGATTCTGGTTATAAATCGTGAGATCGACGCTTGTGCGGTCGCCGGCAACGCCCGATTTCCGTTGGGCGAGAACGGGAAAACCAGTCACGAAAACGAGGATGATCAGGGTCCAAGGGGTGCTTTTCATGCGAAACTCCTTCAGTATGGAAAGTTGGAAATCATCGGACACACCTCTTGAACGACGCCATATCCCGGAATGTTCCGTCGGGGGGTACCCGCTCAGAAGATGCATTCTAAGGTCCGGAACCAGTTACTTCGATATTCTTAAGCCGCGCAAGCACTGATGCCGGGATGTTCGCTGGCTTTTCTTTCATCCGACAATCGCCCTCACGTATTGTGAGACAACCACCTTGACTCGACAGACATCCGCGAATCTCATGAGTCGGTTCAGATCCCGATTACGGCGTCTGAGATACCCCTTAAGGCCCTCGAGAGCAAGATCTTCGCCGAGCCTGTTACGCAAGCGGAAAAGATCGCAAACAGTTTTTTCCGGACCATAAATCCGGATATGACCGGCTTTGCTTTCGTGATGCTCGATTCCTGACGTGTACTGATTTTTCGAAAAGTAGAAGGGTTCGTTCGGCGGGTGCGACAATTTGACCGGTTTATCTGTCCGTGGGATTGCAAATGAGATGGCAGTTGGGATGAAGGTGGTAAGGTCATGAAAAGCAAGTGCGGAAGAGAGACAAACGACAGCTTTCGGCATCGCAAGACAAATTTCCACCATGCCGCTTGCCTCTCCTGGTTGAATGTCGGCGAGCCGGTAGAGACCGGATTTCACCTTTATAAGACGGCCCTCCTGGACGAGCTTTTGGATATCGCGTGTCTGGAAACCGCTCGCTTTCATGTCTTTCATACGAGCGTATCCTTTGCGTTCCTGGAGGTATTTGACGATAGCGTCCACAGCCCTTGATTCTAATTTTCTGCACTTAATATAAACATGCAGAAGAAAAGAATCAAGCTCTATCCCATGGCGCAGAAAATCATGAAACCGATCCCTCCCCGTACAGCCCGATGGCTCGGGGCAAGTCGGAACGAATCCGTCCCGACGGGGTGATTCAGTCAGCTCACTTCATCAATAGAGGCTTTGTCCGGCCTGCCTTGGATTCTTCTAAAGCCTCCTTGGCAAGAATCGAGAGCTGCTTCTTCGAGTGTGCGAAAGATTGTTCCCAGCGCTCGTCATCTGCGAGCTCCTCGAGAATCATCGTTGCTATTGTGTCCTGCTCGGCTTCCGAGAGTTTCTCGGTTGCTGCGATAGCTTTTTTGAGAAGTTTCGTCATTTTGAACGGCTAACGCTAGGCCTTTCTGGGCACGAGCACCCGGCGTTCCTGCTCCTTGTATTGAAGTTTGTAGAGCTTATAGTAGATGCCTTCCATAGCCAGCAGTTCCTGATGCGATCCGATCTCACGGATTTCTCCCTTGTGCAGCACAATGATCTTGTGGGCGCGCTGAATCGTGGAGAGGCGGTGAGCGATCACGATCGATGTCCTGCCCTGAAGCAGGTTGCGGATCGCTTGCTGAATCAGGATCTCGGTCTCGGTATCGACGCTCGATGTCGCCTCATCCAGTACGAGGATTTTCGGGTTGAAGGCGAGTGCTCGCGCGAAGGAAATCAATTGTTTTTGCCCCACCGAGAGAGTTGCACCGCGTTCCTTGACCTCTTCATTGTATTGCCCCGGCAAGGACTCGATGAAACGGTCTGCGCCGACCATTGACGCTGCGGCGCGGATGCGGTCGAGGGTAATCGATTCTTCCCCCAGATTGATATTCGTCTTGATGTCGCCCGAAAAGAGAAAAACATCCTGAAGCACAACCGCGAGATTCTTACGGAGATCTTCCTTGGCGATGGTCCGGATGTCGACGCCGTCGATCAGGATTTCACCGCGCTGAAATTCGTAGAACCGGCTCAAAAGGTTGATGATCGTCGTTTTCCCTGCCCCGGTGTGTCCCACGAATGCAACGGTCTCTCCCGGAGCGATTGTGAATGAGACGTCTTTCAGAACCCACTCTTCATCGATATAGGCAAACCAGACATGCCGGAACTCTATCTCGCCTCGCACGCCCATCAACGGCACGGGAGAAGCAGGATCGGGAATGAACGTCGCATCGTCGAGCAGTCTAAAGACGCGCTCCGATGAGGCCATCGCCGTCTGCATGATATTATACTTTTCTGAGAGATCGCGGATCGGCCGCCAGAACATCTCGTTGAATTGAAGGAACGCCATCACCGTGCCGATCGTGATGCCGCCCTTGAGGGCGCCGACGCCTGCGTACCAGATAATCAAGCCGACTGAAAGCGCGCCGATGAGTTCGACGCCCGGATAGAAGAGGGCATAGTAGAAGATCGACTTGATGTTGGCGTCCCGGTGCGCGGCATTAATTGACGAGAACTTTTCAAACGATCGCTTCTCACGGTTAAAAATCTGATCGACGATCATGCCGGTGATGTGCTCCTGCATGAACGTGTTGATCCGGGCGAGCTGGATCCGCACTTCGCGGTAGGCCTCCCGGGCTTTCTTCCGGAAAAGAAATGTTCCGTAAAAGAGCAGGGGGAGGACGCTCAGCGAGACAAGCGCCAGTTCCCAGCTCATCGTGAACATGAAGTAGACGATTCCGAGTATGAGAAACACATCGCTGAACACCATTACAATTCCCGAGGAGAACATCTCGTTCAAGACCTCGATGTCGTTCGTTACGCGGGTGATCAATCTGCCGATGGGATTGCGGTCGAAGAATTTCAAGCCAAGCCGCTGCAGGTGTTCAAAGAGCTGCATGCGGAGGTCGAGGATGGTCTTCTGACCGATCCACTGTGTAAGGTAGGCGTTCCAGTATTGGACGACCGAACGGAGAAGAAGAACGCCGAGAAATGAGAGCGCCGTCAGGAGCAGTCCGTTCGCGTCGTGGTCGCGAATGTTGACGTCGACAGCATGTTTTGTTAACCAGGGCCGCACAGCCTCGAGCGCGGACACGGCAATGCTCAGCACAATGCCAATGATCACCT
>VBOC01000061.1:11737-13451 GCA_005877655.1 Ignavibacteria bacterium | reverse complement strand
GTTCTTGATTATAAAGTATTTCGAATACAGCCACCATATCCGGATGGGCGATGTTCCGAGTAAGAACACGTTCTTTGCAATCTACTTTACGCTCACGGGCCTGCACGGGCTGCACGTCATCGGCGGGATGATTGTCAACTCCTACATGTGGGGAGCCGGGAGCAAAATGTGGAAGACCGAACCGGCGCGCTTCACGAACAGAATCGAGGTGGCGGGCCTGTACTGGCACTTTGTCGATCTGGTCTGGATTTTCTTGTTTCCCGTTCTCTATTTACTCTAGCTCTAGGAGGTTTCATGGATTTCGGCGACACCCAGGCGATTAAGAAACACGTCCGCGTTTACGTCACCGTGTTTATCACGCTCCTGGCCCTGACGTTGATCACGGTCGCAATCTCCCGGCTGCACCTGGATGTCCCGCTGGCGATCACCGTTGCGCTGTTCATCGCCGTCGTCAAGGGCTCGCTCGTGGCAAGTTACTTTATGCATCTCATTTCCGAGAAAAAAGTGATTTATGCGGCCCTCCTGCTGACCGTCGTCTTTTTCGCCGCCCTGATGTCGCTTCCGCTCCTTCATCATTCGAACCCGATCATCGAACACAATGTCCCTTAAGGCGTTTCATATCGTTTTCATCGTGCTGTCGATCGCATTGGCATTCGGATTCTCGGTCTGGCTCCTGCAATCGTACGCACGGTCGAACGACGGATGGCTCCTGGTGGGCGGTATCGCTTCGATTCTCGCCGGCATTGCACTGATCATGTACTGCATCCGGATTCTCAGGAAACTCAAGAATGTAAGTTATCTATGAAGCGCGCGATTCTGTTCCTGTGCTGCCTGACGCCCGTGCTCATACATTCCGCGGGGGCCTGTCCGGTCTGTTACGGGGCGAACGACTCCCCGATGAATGCGGGGATGAACACCGCGCTCGGCGTCATGCTGGGGATTACGGGAGGCGTTCTGGGGTTCATCGCGGCATTTTTTGTCATGATGTGGAAACGCTACCGTCGCCAGCGGGAGCGGCTCTCCGGACAGACCTTCATCGATGACCACGGCGTTCTGAGGACGAAACACGAAAAAGGAGTGATGGAATGGAACAATTTTTAGGGCTCCCGCCCGACGGTTCGGCCCACGGCCCTGCGATCGATTCCCTGATCGCCATCGTTCACTGGCTGATGCTGATCCTCTTCGTCGGATGGGGAACCTACTACGTCTACGCTCTCATCCGTTTCCGGAAGTCCAAAAATCCCACCGCGAACTACGCCGGCGTCAAGAGTCACTTTTCGAACTACGTGGAAGTCGGCGTGCTGATCGCCGAAATCGTGCTCCTGGCCGCCTTCTCGATTCCGCTCTGGTCGAAGCGCGTCGACGCCTTTCCCTCCGAGAGCGCAGCAACCGTCGTGCGCGTGATCGCGGAACAGTTCGCGTGGAACATCCATTATGCCGGTCCGGACGGAAAGTTCGGCCGGAGCTCGATCGAGCTGATCAATACCGATAACCCCCTCGGATTGGATCGGAGCGACCCGGACGCGAAGGACGACATCGTCACGAACAACACGCTCTTCCTTCCCGTGGATAAGCCGGTCATCGTTCACCTGACGTCAAAGGACGTGATTCACAGCTTCAATCTTCCCGCCTACCGGGTGAAACAGGACGTCGTTCCCGGCATGGAAATCCCCCTCTGGTTCACGCCGATAAAAACGACCGACCAGGTGCGCGA
>VBOC01000061.1:7295-11728 GCA_005877655.1 Ignavibacteria bacterium | reverse complement strand
TGAGCAAGCTGCGGATAGTCAAGCTGCCCCCGATGGCACGCATGCCGATTGCAAAAGGTTCAGCGCACGCCGACATGATGATCATGCAGGATTACAAAGACTCCACAGGAACGATCGTCGCAAAGGGCGACCACCTCACCTCGGAGAACGTCGCGAAGCTGGCCGACGCAGGAACGACCGAAGTCCCGGCACGGCCCGTGGCGAACCTCGACAAGTATATATCTATGGAAGAGCACAAAGATTCCACCGGCGCCCCGATGATTTCGGTTAACGACCAGCTCACCGAGGACGCCGTCACGAAACTTGTCGAAGCGGGCGTGAGCCAGATCTCCGCGCGCCCGGCCTCCAACATGGATACCTTCGTTGTTATGGAGGCTTATACGGACACGTCCGGCGCGCCGGTCGCAAACAAAGGAGACGCGCTCACGGAGGACATCATCACAAAGCTTGGTCAAGCGGGTATTCCGCAGGTAGTGCTTGCCCCCGCCACGCCGACAGAAATCGCGTGCGCGCAGTTATGCGGGCTCGGCCATTATCGCATGCGCGGCTATGTGACCGTTGAAACGACCGACGAATTCAAGAAATGGTATGACGAACAGGAAGCGGCCTTGACGCAGGCCTCGGGCGGCGAAGCCCCCGCAACCGGAGCGGTGCAAGCCGACACGTCCCGCACTGCGGGCCGAGTCCGCGCTGCAGGCGCCACGTCCCCCGAAGCGGGAAAAAAGGGAAAGAAGCATTGACCGGCACCAGGAATCTTCACCGGTTTGCCGTCCTGACTTCTATCGCCACGTTCGTTCTCATCATTGCGGGCGGCCTTGTGACCAGCACCGAATCGGGGCTCTCGGTTCCCGACTGGCCGAATACGTACGGCCGATTCATGTTTGCGTTTCCCCCCGACCAGATGGTCGGCGGCATCCTCTACGAGCACTCTCACCGATTGATCGCATCGTTTGTCGGACTGCTGACACTGATCCTCGGCATCTGGCTGTGGAGGCGCGAGGACCGGCGCTGGGTTCGCATGCTGGGCCTGGCCGCGATCCTCATGGTGATCGCGCAGGGGATTCTCGGGGGGCTGACGGTGCTCTTCCTCCTGCCCACGGCAATCTCGGTGAGCCATGCAATGCTCGCCCAGACTTTTTTCATCGTACTCGCCTCGATCGCCCTTTTCACATCCCCCTGGTGGCAGGAAGAGCAGCAAGTCCATGGAGAAAACGGCGTCCCGATTGTGCGCCTCTCCCTCGCCGCCGCCTCGGCCGTCTACGTCCAACTCATACTCGGAGCCTTGATGCGCCACACCCACTCCGGTTTGGCGGTTCCCGACTTCCCCTTCGCCTACGGACAGATTATCCCCTCGCTCTCGCCGGATGCGGTCGGCCGGTATAATAAGTATTTGATCGCGTCCGGCATCCGGATTGCGGCCGACGACCCGGTGACATCCCCGCAGATTATCATCCACATGCTTCACCGGATCTGGGCGGTAGTCGTATCCATCCCGGTCGTCTGGACATCGATCAGGTGTGTGAAATATAAACAGCTATCGCGATTCGCTTATGCGCTCACGGGGCTATTGATCGTCCAGATCGTGCTCGGAGCCATGACGGTGCTCTCCGAAAAGAGTGTCGTTATCACGACTGCTCACGTGGCAACCGGAGCCCTGCTTCTGGTGACCACCATGCTCCTCGCCTTGCGGGCGATTCGACTCTGGGGCTTCCCGCCGGCAAGGGCCCCGATCGCTGTGGCTGAACGCGAGCCGATTGCACGCGAGGCAACCGCATGAACGGGACCATTTCCCAGCCACGGCTGCGAATCCTTTCTCGATCGATCGACTATCTGGCATTGACGAAGCCGGAGCTCACGGCTCTCTCGGTCCTTACCTCTCTCTGTGGCTTCTACCTCGGAACGTCCGGCCCCTTTGATTACTGGCGTTTCATCCATGTTGCGCTCGGCACCGCACTCGTTGGAGGCGGGGCCGGAGCGCTCAATCAGTTCATCGAGCGTGGCTATGACGCTCTCATGAAGCGCACCGAGCGGCGGCCGTTGCCCGCAGGGCGCCTGCAACCTTTAGAGGGTTTGATCTTCGGATGCGTCGCGTCTATGCTTGGGATCATTGACCTTTGTCTGTTCACGAACATGCTGACCGGCTTTCTCGCCGCGGCGACCTTCGCCACCTACATCTTTCTGTACACACCGCTCAAGCGGATCACCCCGTATTCCACACTGATTGGCGCCGTACCGGGCGCACTGCCTCCGGTCTTGGGCTGGGCGGCGGCTCGAAACGAGGTCAATCTCGGAGCGGCCCTGCTCTTTGCCATCGTGTTCTGCTGGCAGATGCCCCATTTTCTCTCTCTCGCGTGGATGTACCGGCGCGATTACGCCCGGGCGGGCTTTAAGATTCTTACGGTCGCAGATCCCGACGGAAAGCGCACCAGTCATGAGATTGTCGCCTACTCGATCGCGCTCGTCCCTGTGAGCCTGCTCCCCGCATTCGCCGGGATGACCGGCCTCGCTTCCATGGCCGGGGCAATCATTCTGAGCCTCGCGTTTCTTTCAATAAGCGTCATGCTCTCCAGGCACGCGGGAAACCCCCAAACCATCATTGGCGGAAAATTCAATTCTTACTCGCGCCGATTATTTTTCGCCTCACTGGTCTACCTGCCGTCGCTCCTTCTGTTGATCGCGCTCGACAAGGCCTGAGACCGCTTCCCATTGCAGCGGGGGAACCGCAGCCCGAAATGCAGCATGCCGTCGAAGTCGATCACGTCAGCCACTCCTACGAACGCACAAAGGGGTTTGGGCGTCTTTTGAGGCGTCTCCCCGACCGGGAGCGCACCCTTTCCCCCGCGCTGAAGAACGTCTCCTTCTCTGTGCGCGAGGGCGAGATGTTTTGCCTGCTCGGCCCGAACGGAAGCGGCAAGAGCACCTTGTTCAAAATACTCTCCACCCTGATGCGGCAAACCTCCGGTTCGGTGCGAATCCTGGACCGCGACATTTCTACCCGACTGGTCGAAACCCGGCGGGATATCGGCGTTGTGTTCCAGCACCCGAGCCTCGACGGGAAGCTGAGTGCAAGCGAGAATCTTCTCTGCCAGGGGAGTTTGTATAATCTCCGCGGCGCAGCGCTGCGAACTAAAATCGACGGGCTGCTCGCCCGGGTCGGCCTCTCCGATCGCGCCGGTGATCTGGTCGAAAAGCTTTCGGGCGGGATGCAGCGGCGCGTCGAGCTCGCCAAGGCCTTTCTCCACGACCCCCGTCTGCTCATTCTTGATGAAGCGAGCACGGGGCTCGACCCGGGCGCGCGGAAGGATTTCGACCGATATCTGAAGCAACTGTGCGCCGCAGGCCGGACGACCGCTCTCTTGACAACCCATATACTGGATGAGGCGGAACTCTGCGACCGCATCGCGATCCTCGATCGCGGAACTCTCGTCGCGCTCGGTTCTCCCTTTGAATTGAAGCGGGAAATCGGCGGAGATATCGTCTCGATCGCCACGGGCGACCCGGAAAACGTCAGCCGGTTGATCAAAGAAAAATTCGGCGGGGACCCTCAATTGATCGATGGGATGATTCGTATCGAACGCACGGACGGGCATGAGTTTATCCCGCAGCTCGTGCGTGCGCTCCCCGGCGTGATCGACGCCGTCACGCTCTCGAAGCCGACGCTCGAGGACGTTTTCATCCGCAAAACCGGGCACACATTCCGGGAAAAAGAGGGGAACAATTGACCGGCGCCGCCTTCATTCTGCCCGCGCTCAGTCTGGGCAGCCGCGAGCTCGTGAGATTTTACCGCCAGCGAAGCCGGATGATCGGAGTCATCGGCTCGCCGCTCCTGTTTTGGTTCCTGATCGGGTCAGGCCTGAAAACTTCGTTCCGCTACCCGAGCGCTCCTCCCGATGTCAACTATATGGAATACTTCTATCCGGGCACGATCGTGCTCATTATACTCTTCACCTCGATCTTTTCGACGATATCGATCATCGAGGACCGGCGCGAGGGTTTCCTGCAATCGGTGATCGTGGCGCCGGTTCCCCGCTCGAGCATTGCCCTGGGAAAAATCGCCGGTGGGACCGCGTTGTCGATGATCCAGGCGATCTTGCTTCTTTTCCTGGCCCCGCTTGTGGGGTTCTCCTTCAGTGCCGGCTCCCTCCTGCTCGTTCTGGCGACCCTGTTTGTCATATCGTTCGGCCTCACGGGGCTGGGCTTCATGATAGCGTGGCGGATGGACTCCACGCAGGGATTTCATGCGATCATGAACCTCTTTCTGATTCCCCTCTGGCTCCTTTCGGGCAGCCTCTTTCCCGCATCCGGCGCCGCGGGCTGGCTCGGAAGTCTTATGACGATCAATCCTCTCGCCTACGGTGTCTCCGCTCTTCGGCAGGGACTCTATCTCAACGGAACCGAAAGCATTCGGGATATCGCTCCTCTCCCCGTGGCTC
>VBOC01000061.1:3716-7065 GCA_005877655.1 Ignavibacteria bacterium | reverse complement strand
TTTTCACACAGTGCGCGGGGGCCTGCCCTCTCTTGAGCGCGAAGATGAAAGAACTCCAGCAGGCATTTCTCCTCGATCCGCGCACGCGCTTTTTTTCCTTTTCGGTCGATCCCGAAACCGACACGCCCGACGTCCTGCGGCAGTACGCCAGGCAATACGACGCGGTTCCGGGAAAATGGTTCTTCCTGACCGGCGAACGGAAGGCGATCGATCGGCTCACACGTGAGGGTTTCCACCTGGCAATCGACGTGGGAGGGGACAGCGGGATCGTCCACAGTCAGAAGTTCGTCTTGATCGATCATCACGCTTCGATACGGGGGTACTACGATTCCGACGATTCAGACGCGGTCAATAATCTCGTTCGCGACACCCGCATCCTGTCCCGAAGAGTCGAACCGTGATCGATTCCCTCCCTGCGCTGAATGCCGTGCTGAATTCGACCTGCGCGATCCTGCTGGTCGCGGGACACCGCCTCATTCTCCGCGGCCGGAGAGAGGAACACCGGAAGATCATGATCGCGGCAAGCTGCCAGGGTCAGGGAGAGGTCCGTCTGTTCTATTTCACGCGCTTAACCACGCACACCATTCTCGCAGCGGCGGTCGTCCCACTTGCGGTCGTCACGCTCCGGCGCGGCCGGAAAGACGACATTCCCAGGCACCGGGCGATCGCACGGTGGACCTATCCGGTCTGGCTCTACGTGTCGGTGACCGGGGTGATCGTGTATGTGATGCTCTACCACCTGTATCCGGCCGGCTGATCAGCCACCGTTCCGGGAGCCGTCGCATTTTCCACTTGACAAATTCCCGGATTCTTCGTATCCTTAAGCATGAATAAGATCCCGTCTTCCGCCGGCTGCACCGTTCGCTATTGGTATTGGTTTCCGGTATTTTCAGTACCTGGTGGGACGGGAACGGCCTAACGCAACAATAAATCGACAGTGTAAGATGCCCTTCTTGGAACGCCAGGAAGGGCTTTCGTGCTTTTAGGGGTTCCGATGACGTTCGATGAGTTTAAAGTGCTTGCCGGGTCGTATAATGTCATACCGATCAGCAAGCGGATGCTGGCCGACATGCTGACGCCTGTCTCAGCTTATTTGCGTCTAAGAGATGGAAGCGCTTCTTCTTTCCTCTTCGAAAGCGTCGAAGGCGGAGAGCGATTCGCCCGGTATTCATTTATCGGGCGCGACCCGATGGCCATCCTGAAGTGCAGGAACGGGATAACGACCATCCAGGAATTCAGGCAGCCCGGTCCGGCTCCCGCGGCAAGAGATTCAAACGCAAACTTTTTTGACATCGTTGATGAATTCGTGGGCCGCTACCGGCAACCCCACCTTGCCTCTCTTCCCCGCTTCCGGGGCGGGCTTGTCGGGTTTATCGGCTATGACACCGTCCGGTTCATCGAGAAAATTCCGTCCACCGTCACAAACGAAGCAGGCCTCGACGACAGCATTCTCTGC
Source organism: Ignavibacteria bacterium (assembly GCA_005877655.1). Lineage (GTDB taxonomy): Bacteria > Bacteroidota > Ignavibacteria > UBA10030 > SZUA-254 > VBOC01. The sequence continues at coordinate 5,609 of VBOC01000061.1, read as the reverse complement.
CTCTTTACTTCCATAATCGTGTTCGACCACCACAGGCACGAAATCGTCACGGTCGTCAACGTGCTTGTCGACGGTCAAACCGACCTTCGCAGGCAGTATGACCGCGCCCAGGAGGAAATCGGCCGCCTCGAGTCGCTTCTTGAGAAGACCGAGACGCGCACCCGGAAATTTCATGCCCACACCGACCGGCTCGTCGAGGAGACAGGCCGGGACGGTTTCGTTTCCGTCGTAAAAAAGGCAAAACAGTACATCACGGACGGGGATATCTTCCAGGTCGTACTCTCGCGGCGGTTTACGACGGCCATCGAAGGAGCTGCTTTCAATGCCTACCGGGCTCTGCGCGTCATCAATCCTTCCCCCTATCTCTACTATCTCGATTACGACGGCTTCAAGGTCATCGGATCCTCACCTGAAATTCTCGTCCGGATGGAGAACGGAACTGCGGAGGTTTACCCGATCGCAGGCACGCGCCGGCGGGGTACTGGTCGATCTGGGGCGGAACGACCTGGGACGCGTTTGCGAGATCGGCAGTGTGAAGGTCGATCAGCTCATGACGGTCGTGCGATACTCCCATGTGATGCACCTCGCCTCACGCGTCACCGGCGTCGTCTTGCCCGGCAAGACGTGCGTCGACGTATTGAAAGCGGCCTTCCCGGCGGGCACGGTTTCGGGGGCGCCGAAAATACGCGCGATGGAAATCATCGACGAGCTTGAAACAAGCCGGCGGGCTATCTATGCGGGAGGCGTGGGATACTTCGATTTTTCCGGAAACATGGACATGTGCATCGCAATACGCACGATGTTCGCGCGGAATGGCCGGATGTACCTCCAGGCTGGGGCGGGCATGGTGGCCGATTCAAACCCGGATACCGAATTCGAGGAAACGACGAACAAAGCGCGCGCGCTGGTGGAGGCGCTTCGAATGGCGGAGGAAATGGCTGCTTGATTCTCATCATCGACAACTATGATTCGTTCACGTACAACCTGGTCCAGCTCGTGGGGCAGCACACGAAAGAGTTGCGGGTGCTAAGGAACGACGCCGCCACGATCGAAGAGATTAGGATATTGAAGCCGGACCGGATTGTTATCTCTCCCGGACCCGGACGCCCGGAGAATGCCGGCGTCTGTGTCGAGCTCGTACGCAGGCTGGGAGCGGTGACGCCGATTCTCGGAGTCTGCCTCGGTCATCAGGCGATCGGGTACGCGTTCGGAGGACTGATCGCTCATGCGCCCCGGTTGATGCACGGCAAGACCTCAAGGATAAGTCACGACGGCAGCGCACTTTATAAAACCGTTCCGGACCCGTTCGAAGCTACGCGCTACCACTCTCTTATTGTAAATCGGGAGTCCCTCCCGCCGGAGTTGGCGATCACATCTGCGACCGAAGACGGCGTCATCATGGGCATACGGCACAAAGAGTATCCGATCGAGGGGATCCAGTTCCACCCCGAATCGGTGCTCACGACAGCGGGCTGCACGATTATTGCGAACTGGATGAACCTGCGCCAATAGGAGTGTCATGAAGGAATTCATACAGAAAGCCGCCGCGCGCCAGCACCTCACCCGTGAGGAGGCGGCAGCGGCGATGCGGACGATTATGGACGGGCAGGCCACCGACGCGCAGATCGCAGGGCTCCTGATGGCTCTGAAAGTAAAAGGCGAGCAGGAACAGGAGCTTCTCGGCTTCGTCGAAGTTATGCGGGAAAGATGCCTCGGGGTCCGGATTGACGATCCTGATGCAATCGATATGTGCGGCACGGGGGGAGACGGATCGGGCACGTTTAATATTTCCACCGTCGCGTCGTTCGTAGTGGCCGGGGCGGGCGTGACGGTCGCCAAGCACGGGAATCGATCGATGTCGAGCGCCTGCGGAAGCGCCGACGTCCTCAAAGC
>VBOC01000061.1:0-3696 GCA_005877655.1 Ignavibacteria bacterium | reverse complement strand
CATCAACAAGGTAGGAATCGGTTTCCTGTTTGCGCCGCTCTTCCATCCGGCCATGAAATACGCGGCCAGGGCGCGATCCGAGCTAGGCGTGAAAACGCTCTTTAACCTCCTCGGCCCGATGACGAATCCGGCGGGGGTGCGCCGCCAGCTCGTCGGAGCATTCAGCCCCCAGGCTGCGCAAAAGATGGCCGGTGTCTTCTCGCACCTCGACTCGTTCAAGGTGCTGGTCATTCATTCGAAAGACGGGCTGGACGAGGTTTCCCTCGAAGCAACGACCACGGTCTATGAAATCAAGAGCCGCCTTTTTAACGGCAAGGTCTACCTGAAACCAAACCTGTTCGGGCTGGCGGAAGTCAAGAGAGAATCTATCCGCGGCGGTTCGGCGGAGACCAATGCGTCCATTGCCGTGAGCATTCTGGAGGGCCACAAGACTCCGCAGCGCGACATCGTCCTGGCGAACGCCTCGCTCGCTCTCCTGGCGGCTGAAAAAGCCCGCACAGTTCAGGAGGGCGTGCACTTCGCGGAAGAATCGATCGATTCGGGGAGAGCGCTCCGGAAACTCGAGGACCTCCGGGCGTATACGACGCGATGAACATTCTCGAGACCATCGTCGAACATAAGCGCGAAGAAATCGCCGGACGCAAAAAACAAACGCCCGTCTCCGCCCTGGCCGATCTGGAATTCTACGGACGGACCGCCGCATCCCTGCGCCGCGCGATCAGGCGGTCCGAGGGAATGGCGATCATCGCGGAGATAAAGCGCGCCTCTCCGGCGGCGGGAATCCTCCGGCACGAGCTGAATCCGGCCGAGCTTGCCCGCGAGTATTCCGAAAGCGGGGCCGCTGCGGTTTCGGTGCTGACCGACGAACGGTTCTTCTCCGGATCATTGGCCGACCTCGAGTCCGTGCGGCACGCTACGTCTGTCCCGCTTTTACGGAAAGACTTTATCATCGACGAATACCAGCTGCACGAAGCAAAGGCGTATGGCGCCGATGCGGTACTGATCATAGCGGGCATTTTAGAAAAAAGCCAGCTTTCCGAACACCATGACGCCGCCCGGGAGCTCGGCCTCGATTCCCTGGTGGAACTTTATGAGGAGAAGGAGCTGAATCTCCTGGATCTTGACAGGATGACCCTCCTCGGCGTGAATAACCGTGACCTGAGGTCGTTCGCCGTCGATCTGGATCGCACGTTCGCGATCGCCCGGCATCTCGCCTCCGTTCCGGACATAACGATTGTGAGCGAGAGCGGCATCCGCGATTCGGATGATCTAAAAAAACTCCTGGCCGGCGGCATCCGCGCGGCCATAATCGGAACAACATTGCTCAAATCAAAGTCTCCCGGAGAAGCGCTCCGGGAATTGCTCGCCGGATTATGAGGCCCCTCACTAAAATCTGCGGCATGACGAGCGCCGCAGACGCACTCTACTGCGCGCAGGCAGGAGCCGACGCGCTGGGGTTCATATTTTATGAAAAAAGCCCCCGCAGGATCGAGCCCTCAGCCGCAGCGGAGATCATCCGGGCCCTTCCCCCTTTCGTAACGCCGGTGGGGGTCTTTGTGAACGCCTCCAGAGATTTCATCGAATCGGTCATCGGCGAAACCGGGATCCGGGTCATTCAACTTAGCGGAGACGAAGAACCCCCCGATTGCCTCGGATATTCCGTCAGCGTCGTCAAGGTGTTCCGGACTCCGCGCGAGATCGGTCGGGTGAAGGAGTTTTCGATATCCGCCGCCATGATCGACGGAACGGCGGATGGAACCTACGGCGGTTCCGGGGTTCTGCCGGATCTTGAGATGGCGATGCAGATCCGGCGCCACCATCCCCTGATCGTGGCGGGAGGATTGAACGCCTCGAATGTCGTCGGGATCGTTAAATCTGTGCGGCCGTATGCAATCGACGTCAATAGCGGAGTTGAGCAATCACCCGGGAAGAAAGACCGCCGAAAAGTGACAGCCCTCTTTGAGAAACTCGCAGACCTCGACTAATCAATGACCAGATTGGAATCGCCATGCTCATTGTCATGAAATTAAATGCCCCGCGTTCCGATGTTGAACGCGTGAAGGAAAAAATCCTGGCGATCGGCGTGACCGGCAACAAGGGGAAGGTCGACCCGGAGCTCTTCCTGAATCTTCCCGGGGTCCTGGAGGCGATTCCGGTGACGAAGCCGTTCAAACTCGTCAGCCGCGACGTCAAGACCGAAAACTCCGTCATCCAGGTCGACGGCATCCGGATCGGGGGGAGGGAACTGACAGTCGTCGCAGGCCCCTGTTCGGTCGAGAGCCGGGACCAGATCATCGACCTGGCCTTTGCGCTGAAAAATCTGGGAATACGATTTCTGAGGGGCGGGGCCTACAAGCCGAGAACTTCCCCGTATTCGTTCCAGGGATTGAAGGACGAGGCGCTTCTTTATCTCAAAGAGGCGAGGGAAGCCACCGGACTAAGGATCGTCACAGAGGTGAAGGATACGGCCACCCTGGCCGCAGTCGCCGAATGCGCCGACATCCTTCAGGTCGGAGCGCGCAACATGCATAACTACTCCCTCCTCGAGGCCCTCGGCTCGGTGCGGAAACCGGTGCTCCTCAAACGGGGATTTGCCGCCACCATCGAAGAGCTGCTGATGTCGGCGGAGTATATCCTGAGCGGGGGCAATTCCAACGTCATTCTCTCCGAACGGGCCATCAGGACGTTCGAGACCGCGACGAGGATTACGCCCGACCTTAATTCGATACCAATAATCAAGAAGCTCTCGCACCTTCCCATCATCGTCGACCCCAGCCACGGGATCGGAGTCTGGGACGGAGTCACCCCTATGTCGCTCGCCGCAATCGCGGCCGGAGCCGACGGGCTCATTATCGAAGTCCACCAGGATCCCGCGATGGCCCTCTCCGACGGCTACCAGTCGCTCAAGCCCTCGAGGTTCGGGCGACTGCTCGAGAAGCTGCAACAACTGGCCCCGATTCTGGACCGTACGCTCACCCGCCTGCCGGAAAGCGCCGGAGTCGGCCGATGACCACCCCGATCCAGACTCCGGACGAGCGGGGTCATTTCGGCATCTTCGGGGGGCGGTTTGTCCCCGAGACGCTCGTTGCCGCCTTGGTCGATCTCGAGAATGCTTACAAGTCCCTCAGCCGGGATCAGAACTTCCAGGCCGAGCTTGCCTCCCTCCTTGCCAATTATGCTGGCCGGCCCACCCCGCTATTCAAAGCGGACCGGCTCACAAAAAAATTCGGCGGGGCCAAAATCTACCTCAAGCGCGAGGATCTCTGTCACACGGGGGCTCATAAGATCAACAACACGATCGGTCAGATTCTGCTTGCGAGACATCTGGGAAAGACGAGAATCATCGCCGAGACCGGTGCGGGCCAGCACGGCGTCGCAACGGCGACAATCGCGGCGATGATGGGCCTGACCTGCATCGTCTATATGGGCAGCGAAGATATGGCGCGGCAGGAAATTAATGTGACACGCATGCGGCTCCTCGGCGCCGAGGTCGTCCCGGTGACGTCCGGAACCCGAACGCTGAAGGACGCGACGAATGAAGCGTTGCGCGACTGGGTGACGAATGTCCGGGACACATTTTATGTCATCGGGTCTGTTGTCGGGCCCCACCCCTACCCGATGATCGTGAGAGACTTCCAGAAGGTCATCGGCAGAGAGACAAAGCGCCAGATCCTGGAGCGCGAGAACCGGCTGCCG
>VBOC01000250.1 GCA_005877655.1 Ignavibacteria bacterium | reverse complement strand
CGCCAATGGAGTCGCCGCAATCTCGACGACGACTCTGGGTATCGGGACACACTTAATCCGAGCCTACTATGGTGGTACCGCCAATTTTGATAGCAGCAGCTCGAATATCATAACACAGGTCATCAGGCCGGACAGCTTTGCGATCATCGCAACTGCGGGTCTCAACGGGCTCATCGCTCCGTCCGGGGCCCTGCTTGTTGCCCGCGGTTCAACCCAGCAGTTTTCGATCACCCCGAATATAGGGTATCATCTCGATAGTCTCCTTGTGGATGGCTCTCGGGTGGATTCGACGGCGAGCTATACGTTTTTCGGTATAGGAGCGAATCACAGGATACGAGCAGTCTTCGCGATCAACACGTACACGATCACCGCGACCGCGGGTCCCAACGGTACGGTTACCCCCTCGGGCACGCTGATCGTTGACTGGGGCACCAGCCAGTCATTTGCGATTACCGGAAACACCGGGTTCAAGGTGTCGAATGTGCTGGTCGACGGCGTCTCCGTCGGACGAGTTACGACTTATGCGTTCAATAATATCACGAGCGACCACACGGTCTCCGCGACTTTCGAAGTCAGTTACGCGTACTCAAATCGTTACCGTTCCTTCAGTGCCGACAGCATTCCATTCGAAAGAGACAACAGAGGGAAGCTCGGCAGGTATGTCTTCAGGAAGCCCGATAAGGTGGAGTTCATCTTTGTCGTGAGAAACGATTCGGCAGGTGTGAATGGCTTGCATGCTGAATTTGGCGTTGCAATCGATACGAGCCTACCGTTCTTTACCCTGCCGCATTCGGCCATTTCAACGACCGATGTGAAGATGAAAAAGTGGAATTTTACGTTTGACACTCTCCTAACGCTGGGGGAACAGGTTCGAGTAGCCGGCTTCGGAAAAAGCCCAAAGCTTCAAAGTGTGTCGGCATTTCACTGGACGAAGCAGGGTATACCGACCGGCCGGATTCATCATCGTGCGTTCTTTTCGAGGAACATGCTGAAGCTGCCGATGCCGAACAGGGTGAATGCCCTGGCCGAAAGCTTTGCATACAACGGTTTTGGATCGACCGGCGGGTTATTGGTTGGTAAAGATCGGAGTTTGGATAGCGCGAGTCGATATGGCTGGTTCCTTGCACCAAAGTATACGAACGTACTCAGGACATTGAGCGACGCGACGGGACTGCACACTGGAACGCCCAGGGGCTTCGAAGTTTTCCAGATCGGAACGCCGATTCGTGGGAAGCAAACGGAGCTGGCCCCGGCGAAATTCAACGACATTCTGCTCGCGGACATGATTGCGCTGAAACTCAACATTGTGGCTAGCGAGCTCGAGCAGACTCCGATCGGGTTCGGAGAGCTGATCTACAACGACGGAACCCTCAATCCGCTGAACGGAATGATGATCAGGGAGATCGCCCATTACGGTGATTCAGTGATGATGGGATATTACAGCGGAGGCGCCCACGTGTTCCACGGTCCTTCGACCTATCAGAATCTTGAAGGAACAATCCGGAATATAAACATCGCGTTTGAGGGCCCAATCGACACGGTAAGCTTCTCTGACACTCTCAGGTTTAAGGCGACTCGTTCGCTCGCTGAAATACCCTATCTGCGGTCCAATTTTGGTGTTGTCCCCTCAAGAATCCAGCCGGTCCAGGTGCTGAATCTCGACGCTCCCGCCCGATATAAATTGTATCAGAACTATCCGAATCCGTTCAACCCTACGACGACGATCGAGTTTAACCTCTCGAATCCCGCCATTGTTGCGCTGAAAGTCTACAACGTCGTCGGCCAGGAGATCGCGACACTTATCGACAATCAAAGATTGGAGGACGGTGATCAAACGGTGCAGTTCAACGGATCGAATCTTCCATCAGGGGTTTACTTTTACACGATTATCGCCCAGCAGCTGGTGAATGCCGATGATGGCATTGGCCCGGATTACTTTAGGACAACGAAGAAAATGATGTTGATCAAGTAAGATTGGGTGTGTGACCATCCCCCTCGATGGGACGCACACTTCAAGTGGAGCCGATCCTCCGGCGAAAGCCGACCGCGATCGGCTTCTTCGTTTATAGACCATCCTGTGGGCCTCGACCAGGGTGGCGGAATTGACGGTCGAAAAACTGCGCAGCGCAGATTGCCGAAACTGTCGAAACTCACCAAATCACCTACCCCTGGGTGGGTACCTACCTACCCCATCATTAGTATTTCGCCCCATGATGGGTATCACCTCCCCAAGCGGCTTAATCATCCATGTTTTGACCGGATTATGGCTGAATCCGGCCATATTGTCGCAGGTCACTTCTCGTTCTACCCGATTTGTTAGCTTTGTCATCAACCCTTGGTATCGGGTAAGGATACTAGGGTAGTTATACTACTAGTAGGGATGATTACCCGTGGCAGATGGGAAATTCCTGCCATTCGGATACGTGTCTGTGCTAGCGATTTTGCGAGGCGACTGACCTTCGATTCGTGAAGATAGACCGGTCACTTGTGATCGCCTGGCTAATTGCCAGGAAAGTTCAAGAAAGACTCAAGGTAAAGCATAGACCGGGAACTCATGAATCGACTTGCAACATATACTGTCCTGACACTTCTTCTCGTTGCGCTACTTGGGGCCTCGACCGCTCTGGGAGCGGCGATAACGACTGCCGGGGGCGGCAGTCCGATGGATGAGATACAATCCTAATAGCGCCGCCATGAACAAATTCACCATCTTTTTCTCTCTCCTTTTCCTCACGCTCGTTTCACAGACTTTCCTCATCGCATCGGGGACTGTGCGATGGACACAAGCGGTCGACTCTAAGTGGGAGACCGCCGGGAACTGGACCACGGTGAGCGGCACTCCGAACACTCCCCCCGGCCCTCTTGATACCGTCGAGATAGGTACTGCTGCTGTGTTCCCAAGTCCGTCGACGATATCCATCAGTTCAACATCAGGTGCCGTGACTATTCGGGCCATGAGCTACGGAGACGTTACAGGATCTACTCTTACGATTGTCAATGGCAGTGCCGGATCCTTGACGATCACCGGTGACCTTGCAATGGCACAAAGCAAGAACTCAGTCCAGCACACGATCACGATCAACGACCGATCGCTCACTGTTCAAGGAAGCGTCACGGGCATCGGTGCCACTAGCGGAGGCCTGAACGGAACATCGACGATCGATATTGCGACCGGCACGTTTGCGATCGGCGGCTCGATCACGATCAACACGAGAGGCGTCGTTGCCTTCTCCGGTGCGGGCACGTTGACGGTTGGTGGCGCTTTCACGAACGGCGGAACTTTTACAGTTGGCACCTGTACTGTGGATTTCAATGGTGCCGGTGCGCAGTCAGTTCCAACGGGTATAACGTTTTATAACCTCTCCACATCAGGCAGTGGTACAAAGAGTATTGCGGTCACTACCACAGTCAATGGGGTGCTTTCGGTGAATACCGGTTCAACGTTGGGGATCTCAAACCATAATCTAAACGTTGCAGGGGCCTTCACAGTCAACGGCACTCTCAGTGGAACAGGACCAATCGCGCTCAATACCGGCGCCGCAAACATCGATGGAACGGGTTCGATCACGAACACAGGGACGTTAACGATCAGTGCCGCAAAAACGATTCTCTCAACGGCCAATCTGTCGATTTCCGGGACGATCACCATCAATGGGACACAGACAGTCACCAATAATGGAACCGTAACGACGTCTGCTGCAGGAGGAATCACTGGCTCGGGTGCAGGATCCACCTGGTTGCAGGGTTCTAATGCTACGCTCAACATCTCCGGTCCTCTCCTGCTTACTGGAACGCTTACGGCGACGGCAAATGGCAATACGGTGAATTATGCTGGGGCTGCCCAGACAGTGAAGGCGGTAAGCTACTACAACCTTTCTCTCGGCGGCAGCGGTATAAAGACGATGCCGGGTTCAACCACCGCTGTCGGCGGAGACTTTACGACGGCGGGAACTGTTACTGCCACTGCCCTTGCGGCGATAAATACTGCCGGCAATTTCACCGTTGGATCAGGTACTTCGCTTGTCCCCGGTGCGTTCACTCATGACATAAAGGGTAATTTCTCGAATAGCGGAATCTTCACAGCGACGGGCAGTACCGTGACCTTGAGCGGCTCTGCATCGCAAACGATCGGGGGATCGTCTGAGACGGCATTCAACAACTTAACCATAACGAATACGGGTGCCCCTGTTTCAGCAAATACGAACTTCAGCGTCGTCGGTACCCTGACGGTGAGCGCAAGCGCGGTCTTTTCGCCGGCAGCCGCTGTCATAGTCAGTGGGGCGGGAACGCTCACTGGCAGCGGCACTGTACAGGTCACCAGGACAGCGGCGACTGCAGATTTCAGTTCGCAGTACACCATCACCAACAAGACATTAACGAGCCTGACCGTCGAATACGTCGGAGCCGCTGCCCAGACTCTCAGCGCCTTGACGTACGGAAACCTCAAGATTAACAATTCCAACGGAGTTGCTCTTCCGTCTGGCGACGCCACGGTGAATGGCCTTCTCACCTTCACGAACGGGAATATTACAACCGGTTCAAACAAAATTATCATCCCTTCTTCGGGTAGCGTGAGCCGTACCAGTGGCCATGTCGCGGGAAATCTTCAAAAGAATGTGGCAACCGGCTCCAACGTTGCCCGAGCATTTGAGATCGGCGGTACGACCAGTTACAGACCCATCGATATCACGTTTGCGAGTGTGACCACCGCAGGAAATCTGCTTGCGACTGTCTCGCAAGCTGCGGGGGAACACCCGAGCATTTCAAGCTCCGGCCTCGATTCAACAAGAGACGTTAACTGTTTCTGGACAATGACTAACAGCGGTATCATTTTTACCAATTATAGCGCGACATTTCATTTCGTTGCCGGCGATACCGATGTTGGAGCGAACACGAATAACTTTGTCGTGAGACGGTTTAACTCGCCAAGCAGTTGGCTCTCGACGACGGCAGGAACACGAACATCGACAAGCACTCAAGCCACCGGGATAACCGGGTTCAGCGACTACGCGATCGGAGATTCGTGCAGCGTGCCCACAACAGCTAATGCGGGGCCGGATCAGGAAGTATGCTCCACAACCGCCACGCTGGCAGGAAATGCAGCGGCGATCGGGACAGGTGCATGGACTGTCATCGCCGGAAGCGCAACAGTTACCACACCAAGCTCTCCCACATCCGGGGTGACCGGGTTATCGGTTGGAGCAAACACGTTTGTCTGGACTATCAGCAATCCCTGCGGGACATCTCGCGACACCGTTACAGTGACAAGAGATCAGTCGC
>VBOC01000251.1 GCA_005877655.1 Ignavibacteria bacterium | reverse complement strand
ACGGTAATTTTCGCCAGGTACAAGCAATCACCGCGGGCATCAGACATCCACGCTTGTTATTTCGGTGTCTTTCTCGTCGAGATTCTTTTCCACCGGATGCAGCGAATGCTGGATGAATCTGACGAGGTATCGCAGGGGCCCCGTCGCGACATAAAAAACTAGAAAAGGAAAGAGCGCCTGCCCCCGCGTGATGGCTATGGCAGTTAATGCCGCAATGCCGATCGTAAAGCGGAGGGGATGCTGCTTGATTCCGCGGGTTGAAAATCTCGGGATCGTGTCGTATTTCATGGAGCTGACCATCAGGAGCGACAGGATGATAATCATCGGGACAATGAGCGACGTCTCGACGGAATTCAGCCCGGCGCCCTCGCGGTAGAACGAAAGCACGAACGCCCCGATCATCATCGCGGCTCCCGGAATCGGCAATCCCTTGAAATAATCCTTGTCGTAACTGGCAAGCTGTGAGTTAAATCGCGCGAGCCGGAGGGCGCCAAACACCATCGGCATCGACGCCACGAGCATGCCAAACGGCTCCTGTGTATGAAGGTAGAGATTGTAAACCAGAAACGACGGCGCCACGCCGAACGACACCACATCGGAGAGGGAATCAAACTGAACGCCGAAATCGCTCGACGATTTGGTGATCCGCGCCATCACTCCATCGAACGCGTCAAAAACAGCAGCAAGCAGAATGAACCACGAGGCCAGAACGTAGTCCCCCTGGGCAGTGCGGATGACAGACCCGAATCCGCAGAACATATTGAGGACCGTAAACAAGCTCGGGACCACCGCGCGTGTGATTCTCATTCACCTTCTCCTGGGTTGTTCATGAAATATCCCCCCGTGTGAGTCATGCGAGTGTGGCAAGGATCGTTTCCCCGGCAACGACTCGATCATGCAAAGCGATCTTGACAACCGATTGCTTCGGCATGATGACATCGACCCGGGAGCCGAATTTGATCATACCGAACCGCGCGCCGATTATGGCGGCTTGTCCGACCTGGACGTCCGCAACGATTCTCCTGGCGACGGCCCCCGCTATCTGTTTCAGGAACAATCGGCGCCCCCCGCTCTCGATTCCCATGTGCGTCCGCTCGTTCCGGTCGGAGGACTTGTCGGCATACGCCGCGCCATGGTCTCCCGGCACGTGCCTGAAATAGGCGATCCGGCCCGACATCGGAAAACGGTTCACGTGAACGTCGAGGGGAGACATGAAGATACTGATTTGTACGGCGGGCAGCTTGAGAAACTCTTCTTCGAAGACTTCCCGTATGGCAACGACGCGGCCGTCAGCGGGAGAAACGACCAGATCATCTCCCGTAGGGACAGCGCGCTCGGGATCGCGGAAGAAATTGAGGACGAGAAGGAAACCGGCGACGATACAGGCGGCAATCGTATACTTCAGCGCGTCATTGCGCAACAGGATCATCACCCCCGTCAGGATGATTGCCGCCAGCAAGGATATCTTGAAAACCGTATTCGCGCCATATTTGGTGATCGCCGATATCGACTGCTCTCCTATACTCTTGATTTCAGTCGATCGCGCAGTTCCGAAAATGCGGAAACGGCATTTTCCTGATCCGGATGGAACCGATCGCGGCCTTCCTTCTCCGAAACGGCGAGGTCCAGGAAGTGGCACGTCGTCGGGGAAAGTTCATCTCCCAAAACGACCTGACCCTTCAACCTCCCAAATTCAAGCTGGAGATCCGCGAGCATGAGCTGCCGGCGGTCGCACAACGCCCGCAGAACGGCATTCACCTTCGAGGCAGACCGATTAATCTGCTTGAATTCCTCCGCCTTTGCGATGCCGAAGGCATAGACGTGATACTCATTGACCCAGGCGGCGGGGCGGTTTTCAGGCATGTAGAAATGCTCCATGACGGGAAACTCCAACGGCGTGCCCTCTTTCAGTCCGAAACGTTTCGTCAGCACTCCCGTCGCACAATTGTATATCTTGATCATGAGATGGATGACCTCCATGCGCCGCACGAGCATCTGAGTCTCGGTCAATCCATCGACGAAGTGAGTGGGGATGCGAAAACCTTCGAGGTATTCGAACAGGTAGCAGGAAATCTCATTCCTCAGGGCGTTAACATCCCTGGATCTGGAGCGCTTTTTCCCCTCTTCAAGGCCGTTTGTGGAGAATTCCTGGATCGAAAGGTCGGGTTTTTCTGACTGGTAAAGAAGCTTCCCGTGACGTTCGCTGATGAGCTTCCCCTTTGCACTTCTTGCCGGTTCTTCCGTTGACGCTTCAAGCAAAGATTGCATCGGTTGTTTCATATCTCGCCCTCATCAATTCAACGTGCGCTTCATATATAACAAAAATACGCCAGAAAGTCAACCCACCGAATGTGCCGATATGCCCTGTTTGCTTGACTTTTGCCATAAATTGACACAACTTCAGTTTTGCCGCCTCGCCCAATGGTATCGCGCCACGATAATCCCCCCCTGCTGATCGAGTGGCTGGTCATTTTGGTTTTCGCCGGAACCGCTCTCGTTCTGGTTGTGAACGTCTCCGACGGCACGATATTAAAGCCGGCGATACTCTATCTGGTGACCGCCCTTCTGGCCGCCGTGTCTCTTTCGCGCTCTCTGGAAGCCGGGGAATTCCGCGCAAATCTCTCCCGGATGCACCTGGCCTTCCTCGCGTACATCGTTCTTGCAGCGGTTTCGCTGCTGAAGGCGCAGAACTTGAAATTGGGAGCGACCGCTTTCATCGAACTTGTCTGCTATTTCGCACTCTTCGCAGCGTGCGCCGAATTATCGACGGATCGAGGCGCGCGTGAGAGACTTGTCCGATCCTTTATCGCTGTTTCTCTTCTCGCCGGTCTCGCCGGCGTTCTGCAGCTTTACCTGGCAAGCAGTCCGTTTGGCAGTTACATTCCGAAGGAGCGTGGAACGGTATCGACCTTTGGAAATGTGACCTACTTTGCAGGATTTCTGGCGCCGATGCTGCCGATCGTCGCGAGCCGGATCATGACGGGCCGGCGCGTCAGGCAGCGGATTCTACTCGGCTTGCTCATGATGCTGATGACGTATATGCTGATCACGACGGAAGCCCGCAGCGGCTGGGCGGGCGCAATCGCGGGCATCGTAACATTGATTCTCCTCAGTTCGCGGTCCGGGAAGACAAAATGGATGATGCTGGGATCGCTCCTTGCGATCGGCCTGGTTTTAATCATCGGATTTCCACAAATGGTTCATCAGCGACTGCTTGCGACGTTCGAAACCGGCCCGGCCTCATCGGTGACAAGACGGTTGTATTTTTACCGCGGCGCATGGAGCGCGTTTCTCGATTCGCCGGTCATCGGACAGGGACTCGGTAACTTTACACTCTTCCTGCCGAAATTTCGGGAACCCGATTACTGGCTGGCCCGCTCCGAGGACATTGTGGCCCATGCGCACAACGAATTCCTGGAACTCCTGTCCGAGACAGGGGCGGCGGGATTCATCGCCTTGATGGCCATACTGTACCAGTACGGCCGATCGGTTGCAAGAGGATTGAAAACGCCGGATGGCAACGACCGGATTTGCCTCGCGGCGTTCGCCTCGGGAATCGTCGCAATCCTCGTGGACAATCTTGCAAGCATGAATCTTCGAACGGTGCCGGTGGCGGTTGCATTCTGGATGATCGCCGGATTATCACTGCGCAACGAAGGATGCAAGACGTTTTCTTTCGCCATCTCCCTTCCTCCTTCCTTCAGGGCGCTGCGATTTGCGCCCTACCTTGCGTTCGGATTGTTCCTCGTCTGGTATGTACCTCGTGTCTGGAATAGTTACAGTGCGCAACGATTCGCTCTTGAGGGTGCCCTCCTGCGATTCCAGAACAAGGGACCCGAATCATCGGTCAAGTATGCGCAGGCATTGCGGCACGATCCGGACCTTGCGGAAATCCGGCTCTATCTGGCGGCGGAGTTGGCCCACGAATCCCTGTATCGCGAGGCCCGGAAGAACATCGATACGATTCTGATGCGCTATCCTTATTATCCCAAGGCGCGCTTTGTCCTGGCGATCTCCGCATTCGAGACCGGCGATACGGACGCCGCTCTTCGGTCGATCCACGATGAAATGAAGATTGAGAACTCACCGCAAACGCTGTACTATGCGTCATACATGGAAGAAAGAGCGGGGCACCGCGACCGGGAATGCGGCGATTTGACAACCCTGTTGCTGAATGCAGTGCGCGGCGCCTCCACGGATTTCGCCGCCGAGGCGATCGACGGTCTCGACGGCGCGTGCGGCCGCGGCGACTCGGCGCGTGATAAGGCGGGATTGATTGCCGGGGTTCGGCGGACGTTCGCCGGCGACGTCAAGTTACTCGTCGCTATCGGCGGATTCTACGAACAGTCGGGCATGCTTGCGGAAGCCGAATCGACGTTTACTCAGGCGCTGGCTCTGCGGCCCGGCGACTCGCAAATCATGCATCGGTTAACGCATCTCGGACGGATTGTTAATGGGCGGAACCGCGGCAACTAATCGGAAATTCTTACACTCCGCATGATGCAATGCGCGTTGTCCCGCTCGGCCGGTAGTGTAATCGGCAGCACACTTGACTCTGGATCAAGGAAATCCAGGTTCGAATCCTAACCGGGCAGTTTGATCACTTCAGGAACACCGCCCTCTTTGTTTGGGTAAAGGTGCGGGCCGGATTTGTCACATCCGTGGATTCAAGACGATAGGAGTACGCTCCGCTCGCGAGCCGTCCCGCGTCCCATTGTACCCTGTGGTTCCCCGCGGACTGACTTCCGCTGACTAGTCTTGCAACTTGCCTGCCGGACCCGTCGAATACTTTCAAGATGACATTCGATTCCACGGGTAGTTCATAATCGATCGTCGTGGTCGGGTTAAATGGATTGGGGTAATTCTGCCGCAGGCTGTAGCCCGAGGGTTCTGCTGCAAAGATGCGGATTCCTCCCCCGCCGGTCGCCTTCTTAACCGATTGCAGGAGCCGGTCGCGCTCGGGGTATCCCTCGGGCAGGAAACCACCTCCAAGTTCCCAGATAAACACGCCTGCGATCCCCTTGTCGCGTGCATACGCCACTTTGTGCCTGCACGAATTCTCATCGTCATACGAGATGAATTTGTCCCCGGAGACGGAATCTGCGCTGATGCTCAGATAGGCCGCCTCGGCCTCGGCGTCCCACCGGTAATACTCGGGCCGGTAGTACTCTTGGTATATAACGGAGTAGGGAACGTTCGGCTGCACTTGCGGTGAAAGGGTCCACGTCTGTCTCGGGCCTGTCACTCCCCCGGTGCTGGTTCCGTTCCCT
>VBOC01000008.1:18315-23286 GCA_005877655.1 Ignavibacteria bacterium | reverse complement strand
TGTTGCACAGAAAGAGAACGACCTGGTTCGATTGCGGGATGTGGCTGAGGTGACGGTCGGGGCCGCGGATGAGCGGAGCGTGGCGCGGTACAACGGCGAGCCGGCAGTCGGGCTCGGGATCGTGAAGCAATCCAAGGCCAGTACCGTCGACGTTGCCGCGGTCGTTCGGGCGTCGCTGCCCGAGCTGACAAAACTTTTGCCCGCGGGGATGAAGCTGGATGTGGCATATGACTCCTCAACTTTCATTAATGACTCGATTGATGAAGTTGCGCAAACGCTGGCCATTGCCCTGTGCCTCGTCGTCCTGGTGGTGCTGGCATTCCTGAAGAGTCTGAGGGCGACGGCGATTCCGACATTGGCGATTCCGATCTCGATCATCGGCGCCTTCGCCGCCGACTACTTTGCAGGTTTCACGATCAACATTCTCACGCTGCTGGCGCTGGTGCTTGCGATCGGGCTGGTGGTCGATGATGCGATCGTTGTCCTCGAGAATGTGTATCGGCATATGGAGCTCGGGAAAAACAAGCGCAAGGCCGCCTTCGACGGCAGCAATGAGATTGGATTTGCGGTCATGGCAACCACAATTTCGCTTGTGGCTGTGTTCGTGCCGCTCGCCGTTCTGACGGGGTCTGTGGGCAGACTGTTTAACGAGTTCGGTGTCTCTCTTGCCGTGGCTGTGCTGATCTCCGGTTTTGTCGCCCTGACGCTCACACCCATGCTCGGTTCCAAAATATTGAAACCTCTCCACGGCACCGGCACAGGCTGGCTTTCGCGTGCGTTCGATGCATTCTTTGAAGGCCTGAACCGGAATTATGACCGCGTCCTGCGCGGCGCGCTTCGCCGGCGGGGCCTCATGCTGACGGCAGCCGGAGCGGCCGTCCTTGCCAGCGTGGCACTCTTCAGGATGCTTCCGAGCGAGTTGGTCCCCATCGAGGACCGGGGATATGCATTCGGCGTTGTCATCGCTCCGGAAGGCGCGACGCTTGATTACACGGACAAGTACATGCAGGAGGTGGAAAAGCGGCTGCTCCCCCTTCCGGAACGCCACGCGCTCTTTACCGCCATCGGACTGGGGTTCGGGGGCCCGGGGAGCGTCACGAATGGATTTCTGTTCCTTCAGTTCAAGCCCCGGGGCGAACGACATAAGTCGCAGCAGCAGATTGTCCAGGAACTATTCCCGCACCGCCCAGCCTCGCGACATCATTCCGCTCCAGCCCTATTGACTATGTTCTTCAGGCCGACAGCTATGACGAACTCAATAAAGCCACGGGCGTGATGATCGGGGAGGCGTCGAAGCTCGGTTACCTGATCAATGTGGATACCGACCTGCGCCTCAACAAACCTCAACTTGATATTAACATCGACCGGGAGCGCGCGTCAGGCCTCGGCGCCTCGGTCGCGGAAATCGGTGGGACGCTGGAAACATTGTTAGGCGGCCGGGTCGTCACAAATTTTAAGCGGGGGACGAAACAATACGATGTCATTCTGCAGATGAAGCCCGCGGCCCGTTCCAAACCCGGGGTGATCGATGGAATTTACATCCGGGGGACGGGGGGCCTGGTGCAGCTTGCCAATGTGGTGAAGGTTCAGGAAACTCTCGCTCCGAAGGAGCTGAACCATTATAACCGGATTCGATCCGCGGCCATCACGGCGAACCTTCTCCCCGGGAAGACGATCGGCGTGGCTCTCGACGATCTCGATCGCATCGCTCAGGAAAAGCTTCCTCCCACTGTCAAGCGCGAGTACGCCGGGCAGTCGCTGTTCCTCCTGGCGGTAGTCTTTATTTACCTAGTGCTCTCGGCGCAGTTCGAGAGTTTCATTCACCCGCTCACAATCCTGTTATCGGTTCCCCTGGCGGTGTTCGGGGCTCTTCTCACTCTCTTTATCTTCGGCCAGAGCCTTAATATCTACTCCCAGATCGGGTTGATCATGCTCATCGGTCTTGTCACCAAGAATTCCATCCTGATCGTCGAATTCTCGAATCAGCTTCGCGCCCAGGGGCAGACGATCGCTGAGGCGGTGATTCAGGCGGCTACGATCCGGCTGCGGCCGATTTTGATGACTTCGTTTGCCACGATTTTCGGCGTGCTTCCGATCGCAATCGGCCTCGGGGCGGGCGCCGAGTCACGCCGTCCATTGGGACTGGCGGTAGTCGGGGGATTGTTCTTCTCGACGTTTCTAACGCTTGTGTTGGTGCCGGTGGTCTACACGCTTCTGGCCCGATTCGGCAGGGTTGAACTGGCAGGATTGGAAGAGCGGACGGAACTCCGGCCGGTCGAAGAACCCGCGCACGCCGAGGAACTCGTATAGTTCATCGGGTCAGCCGGGGCGGGTCGTCGATGCGCGCTGAGAGGGATAGCTCCCCAGAATTTTCAGGAAACTCGTAGCCCTTCGCAACTCCTCGAGGGCCGCCTTGACGCGGTCCTCGGTGATGCTCCCCTCGAAATCGATGTAAAACAAGTACTCGAAGGGGGATCCCGGCTTCGGCCGGGATTCCAGCTTGGTTAAGTTAATATGGGCGCCGTGCAGGACACTCAGCGCCTCTAAGAGCGCCCCCTCCTGATGCCGGATGCCAATGACGAGCGAGGTCTTGCTCGCCCCGCCACCATCCACCTGCACAGGTTCTGTCGCAACAACCAGAAAACGTGTTAAATTGACGCGCTCGTCTGCGATGTTGCGAGCAAGTATTGTGATGCCGTAGAGCCTTCCCGCCTCATCGCTCGCGATCGCGGCGTGAAATGGATCCCCATCGGTTTTAATCTTTTGAACTGCCATTGCCGTATCGTTAAATGGCACCTGCTCACAATGGTGCAATCCGGCCAGAAAATGTTCACATTGTGCAAGGGCCTGCGGATGGGAGTAGATGCGAGTGAGGTGGGAGAGCGGAATGCTTTTCAAACCGAGGAGACAGTGGTCGATGCTGTAGATTTCTTCCCCGACGATGTAAACGTGAGCACGGGTGAGGAGGTCATATACCTGGTTGATGCTGCCGGCGGTCGTATTCTCGATCGGGAGCACGCCATAGCTTGCCTTTCCATCCTCGACCGCCTTGATGACATCGGCAAACGTCATGCAACCAGTAAAGATGGTGCGGTCCGGTTCATCGGAGAAGAACTCCTTCGAGGCCAGATGGCTATACGCCCCCGTCCGTTAGCATATGCTAAACGCTAATATACTGATTTAAGAATGTTTGGACAAACCCTTTTGTTAATGAGCTTAGCCGCTTTGATTCACAACTTGACTCTCCACAGGAGAATCCATACCTTTGTCTCTTTCGGAGGATCGTTCAAATGAACATTCCAATCACCACTCTTCGCCGTCTTCGGGAAAAGAAGATTCTCTTCCCGATCATCGGGGCAGCGCTCTTCATTCCACTTGCGGCGGTATTCTCGCCCAAATCGACCACTGCGGCGACAACTGACGCCAGGAGCGGCGAATTCCTGGTCTCCATTACGGTGAGCGGCGAGATCCGGGCGGCTAAATCGGTCACGCTGGCAAGTCCGGGTGTCTGGTATGGGAGCGACATGCAGATCGTCTGGCTCATCGCGGAGGGGACTTCCGTCAAGCAGGGTGATGTCGTGGCGCGGCTCGATACTGCCAACATCGTGAAATTCCTCAACGATCAGCAATCCCAATTGAATATCAGCCTTTCCGATCTTGCAAAGCTCGAAGCAGACCATAAGGCATCGACTCATACAATGGAAGCGGAGCGGAAGAATGCCGAATTCCAGTTCGAACTTTCGAAACTCAGTGTCGAGCGCGTGCGCTTCGAGGCGGAAGTCCAACGGAAAGAGAAGGAGCTCCAGCTCAAAAGAGACAGCATTGCGGTGGAGCAGGCAAAACTGAAACTTGAAACGCAGGCTGAGATCAACAAGTCGGAGATTAACAAGGTGAATGTCCAGATTCAGAAAGCCCGTTCGGACGTTGATAAGGCAAAACATGACCTCCGGATGTTTACCCTCCGGGCGCCCATGCCGGGGTTAGCGGTCTACGAGATGAACTGGAGAACGAGTAGAAAGGTGGCCATCTCCGATCAGATCTGGCCCGGCATGTCGGTGATCAGCCTTCCCGACCTTTCCAGGATGCAAGTGACGGGAAACGTAAACGAAGTCGATGTCAGCAAGGTCAAGAAAGGGCAGAAAGTGAATATTAAGCTGGATGCGTTCCCCGAGCGATCGTTCCACGGGGTTGTCGCCTCGGTCGGAACAATCGGCCAGCAAACGGACCGCACTTCGAGCATCAAGACTTTCGAGGTCGTTGTTGACATCGACGAGACCGATCCGGTGCTCAAGCCGGGAATGACGACGAGCCTCGAGATTATCGTCGAGACCGTCCCCCAGGCCGTCTATGTGCCGCTCGAGTCGGTCTTCTCCAAGAACGGGAAGACGGTTGTATTCAGGATCGATCATTCGAGTCCGAAGGAAACAGAGGTCGAAACGGGCGTCAGGAACAGCAACTTTGTCACGATCCTCAAGGGCCTGGCAGGAGGCGACAAGGTTACGCTCCGTGATCCAACGCTCAGGGAGGAACCCGGCGCAATTGAATCGGAGGCAAAGGGAACCAAACTTTGAATTTCAGGGAGAGCGCCGGGGTCGGTCTGACGGGGCTCCTGACCCACAAGCTCCGCTCAATTCTGACCGCTCTCGGAATCATCTTTGGCGTAGCGGCGGTGATCGCGATGTTGTCGATCGGCGAGGGTGCCCGGCGCGAAGCCCTCGATCAAATCCGGCTGATGGGCGTCAATAACATTATCATTCGCGCCAAGGATCCCACCCAGCAAAGCTTCTCCAAAGCGAAAGCGAGCTTTTCCTCCGGCCTCACGATGCTCGACGGGCAGGCGATTCAGGAAATCTGCCCGATGAGCGAGTTCATCGTTCCTCAGTGGGAGAAAACGGTGGCGGCACAGTACGGAAGCGAGAGGAAAGACGTCAAGATCATCGGCACGACAGCCGAGTTTCTCCCGGCATTCAA
>VBOC01000008.1:13860-18280 GCA_005877655.1 Ignavibacteria bacterium | reverse complement strand
CATTTCGAAGACCCCATCGGGAAAGGGATCAAACTTGAGACCCAGTGGTTCACGGTGATCGGGGTCATGGAACACCAACTGAGCAACACGAAGAAAATCGAGAACCTGCAGCTTCGGAACCTGAATATGGATGTCTATATTCCGTTGACGACCGCGCAGTTCAAGATGGAGCGGACAAAAGAGAAAACCGAGGGAAGCACCATGTTCTTCAGAGGGGGGGTCAGGTTTTCAAGCGGCGGCACAAGCCACATGCCGAGAGAACAACTCGACCAGCTTGTGGTCAAGGTCACAGACGAAAATGCCCTCGTCGAAGCGGTGCCGGTGATCAGGCACATCCTTTCGCGCCGGCACTATGGGGTTGAGGATTATGAGATCATCCTCCCCGATCTCCTCGTTGAACAGAGTCAAAAGACGCAGCGGATCTTCAATGTCGTGATGGGGGCGATAGCGGGCATTTCGCTCCTCGTGGGCGGGATCGGCATTATGAATATTATGCTCGCCTCGGTCCTGGAGCGGACCAGGGAGATCGGAGTCCGGCGGGCGATGGGGGCGCGCCGATCGGATGTGCTTGCTCAGTTCTTGAGTGAGGCGATCGTGCTCAGCGTGGCGGGAGGCCTCGTGGGCGTGATTGTCGGGTTCGGTTTGACGGAAACCATTACGCTCTACGCCGGCTGGCGGACGGTCATTTCATTTCCGGCAATCGCCCTTGCGTTTGTCGTTTCGGTCGGCGTGGGAATCGCCTTCGGATATTACCCGGCGCGGAAAGCGGCCTATCAGAATCCGATTGACGCTCTCCGGTACGAATAGCTTCCTTCGATAAAGAATGCGGGATCAATCAGGAAGAGTGTTTGTGAAATTTCTCGCGTTATTTGTCTGCGGGGAATTCATCTGCAGCGGGCCTCTCCCGGCCCAGGCGCCGCTGGAATTGACTTTAGAGAAAAGCATTGCTCTTGCTTTGGATCAAAGCTTTGCGATGCGGAATGCAACTCAACTGTATATTGCCGCCAGGAAGAGCTACGAGGCACAGTCGCTGATCACGGGAACGAGCGTCGATCTCACGCTCCGGCTGCCGGATTACAACGAATCGCTTTCGAACCAGTTCAATCCGATCTCCCAACGATATGAATTCTACCAGCTCCAGACCACTCTCCTGAGAAGCAATCTTGCGATTAACCAGCCCGTTGGGGCCACAGGCGGAACGCTTTCACTTTCCGGTGATTTTTTTAAACGCAATCAGCTCACCGGTTCGACGAACTCCCCCGATGCCATCAGGGATTACTTCAGCTATTTTCAAGTTCAACTGCAACAGCCCTTGCTCACCGCCAACACGTTGAAAATCAGCTCCGATCAGGCGTCGCTCCGCCTGGAGGATGCGTCCTCAAGCTTTAAGCGGGATCAGCTCGACGTCGTCTTCGGCGTGACCGACGCATTCTATGCCGCCTATCGCGCTTCCCAGACGGAACTGATTTCCGCGGAGCAGGTGAAACAGAATGAGGAGTCATACGCTACGGCAAAGAGCAAGTACGGCGCCGGGCTCATCCCGGAAGTCGACTACCTGCAATCGGATGTCGACTTGGTGACGAGCAAGAATCAGCTCCTGAACGATCGTCGTGAAGCATCGCGCGCGCAGAATGCTCTCAAGCTCTTGCTGGGTCTGGATCTTCAGAGTGAAGTGACGCTCAAGTCGGAGCTTCAGTATGCTCCCATCAGCATCGATCCCAAAGTGGCGGCGGAGAAGGCCCTCGAAAACCGGGCCGAGCTCTTGAATGCCAGGCGTGCACGCGATATTTCGGAGATGGACCTGGAGCTCGCCTCTTCGCGCCGGCACGTTCGTCTCGATCTGACCGCGAGCTACGGTCTCAACAGGAACGATGAACGTGTGGAGTCGGTTTTTCAGGACTTCGGACGCACGCGTACGGTCGCGCTGCAGGTTTCAGTCCCGCTGTTCGATTGGGGGAGACATGCGAGGGAGGTCGAGGCGGCCGAGGCGCAGCTCAAGAGTGCGGACCTGACATTCGCGAATACCGAACAACAGATTCGCCAGCAAGTCATCGACCTTCTCTCGAGGATCTCCGTTGCCGAATCCCGGATAGAGGTGCTGGCGAAAAGCGTCGACGTGGCGCAAAAGAGCTATGAGATCAGCCTTGAGCGCTTTCGGGCGGGGACGATCGCCCGGAACGATCTTGCGCAGGCCCAGCAGCGCCTGACGGCTTCCAAACTCAATAACCTTGTGGCGCTGATCGATTACCGGCTCGGGATCGCCGATTTGACACGCAAGACTCTCTGGGATTTTGAACACGATCGGCCGGCCGAAGTCGCACTCCCGATGGAACGATAGTCTCCCCGAAAGCGATCAACCCGCCATCTTACTAATACTTTTCAGAAAATAAGCTCCGCTCTCAACCCGGCCGGCAACGGAGTGAGCCGGAGGCCCGTAGTCTCCGATTCCTCGTTGAGATGTATGACGGCGTTCCCGACGACCGTCCCGATCGCCGCCCCCAGAAATGTGTCCGAAACCCAATGTTCATCGGTGTAAACCCGCGCGGCCGCTGTCAGGGCCGCGAGGGAGTAAAGCCCCACCGTGGCCGGAGTGCTCCGGATTCTGCCCGCCAGCACCGTCGAGAGTGCGAACGCGACCGTCGAATGGCCCGAAGGAAGCGACATCGACTCGTTTCGAAATTGAAAGCCCCTGAATCTGCCTGCACCACCTTCAGAGTACGGGCGGCTTCTTCCGGCGAGCACCTTGACTCCCGAGGTGATCACTCCCGCAATCGTCAGTGATTCCAGCAGCATGAGGCCTGTCACCCGCACTCCCTTATCGTGGAAGGCCAGCCCGCCAACGTAGATTGCACCGGAGGTAACCAGCGCGTTCAATGTGCCGCCGTAGAAGTTCCCGACCGCCGCCGCATCATCACCAAATTGCGATTGATTGCGTTGAACGAACGATCGGATGGGCTCGTCAACTGCGAAAAGGAGAGCGGTTCCCCCGACAATAGCGCCGGTTGCAATCCACTGTTCGCTTTTGAAATGAAGCGGAGCCGTAAAGACCTTTTCTGCCGTGCCGAGCGCAAGACGTGCATCCGATGGTGAACCGGTTGCGGAGGCTAAGGAATCGGTTCCCGCGCGCAGTTGCCGGGAGGTAAGAGAGAACAAACAGATCGACAAGACGCGTAAGGCGAGAGGAGCCATTATGACTTCGACAGTGCTTGAAAGGCCTCTGGGCCGGCGCGGGCCAGGGCGTTCAGAAGTACGGAAAGATAGCCGATTCCCTCTTCAAGTCAAATTACAACAGATTGACTTTTGCCGGTCATCTTGCCATATTATTCGTCAATTTGAGTTTCTCATGTGCGAGGTCAGCTGTGAGTCTGCGTTGTTTCTTTCTCTGTGCGATCATTCTTCTTGCGAACACCCTCGAGGCGCAGAAGTTAACGCCTGAGATATTCCAGGATCTCCGCTGGCGGATGATCGGCCCGCACCGGGGCGGAAGAACCGTCGGCGCGGCGGGTATTCCCGATCAACCGGGCGTCTTCTACATCGGGGTCAATAACGGCGGTGTCTGGCGCACGAACGACTATGGCCGCACCTGGGCGCCCATCTTTGACGATCAGCCCACCGGCTCGATCGGCGCGCTCGCCGTTGCACCATCCAACCCCGATATTCTTTATGTGGGGACCGGCGAGGGGCTTCAGCGGCCGGACTTGTCAGTCGGCGACGGGATGTTCAGGTCATCGGATGGCGGGAAAACCTGGCGCCATTGCGGCCTCGACGACGCGCAGCAGGTAGGTGCGGTGCTCGTTGGGTCAACCGACGGGGGCGAGAAGTGGGAGAAGGTATTATACAAGGATGAGAACACGGGTGCGATCGCACTTGCATTCGATCCGTTGAACGCCGAGATCATCTATGCGGACCTGTGGTCTGCGAGGCTCGGGCCCTGGGAAAACAGCTCCTGGGCCGGTAAGACGAGCGGGCTTTATAAATCCGTCGATGGGGGAAGTTCATGGCGGCAGCTGACGAACGGGCTGCCTACAGGAGATCAAGGATTGGGCCGGATCGGATTTGCAATCGCGCCGGCCGATCCGTCGCGGCTCTATGCGACGGTCGACGCTCCAAAGCTTGGAGGAGTCTATCGGTCGGATGACGCCGGAGAGCATTGGGTGCGCACAAATAATGAAGAGATGGTCTGAGGGCGGGGAGGCGATTTTGCAGAAGTGAGGGTACATCCCAGGGACAAGAACATCATTTTTGTCGCAAACACGTGCACCTATAAATCAACCGACGCGGGTATGAGTTTTACCGCGTTCAAAGGAGCGCCTGGCGGGGACGATTACCACACCATCTGGATCAATCCGGCTCACCCGGAGATCATGCTGCTCGCAAGCGATCAGGGAGCGTCCATCACCGTCAACGGCGGACAAACATG
>VBOC01000008.1:0-13649 GCA_005877655.1 Ignavibacteria bacterium | reverse complement strand
CGAAGCGGTGCGGTCGGGGAAATACCGGTACTTGCGCACAATGCCGCTCTTATTCTCCCCCGCTGATCCTCACGCCCTCTATCTTGCCACCAATGTTCTTTTTAAGACTACATCGGATGGACAGCAATGGGAGATTGTGAGCCCCGATCTTTCGCGCGAGACACCGGATGTGCCTGCGAGTATCGGACTCTTTCGGACCTCTGACTCGACACAACGGGCGAGGAGGGGAGTGATCTACGCGCTCGGCCTCTCATCGCTGGACGCAAAGATTATTTGGGCGGGAACCGATGACGGCCTGGTGCACATGAGCTCGGATGGAGGAGTTCATTGGAAAAACGTCACGCCGCCTGCGCTCACCGCCTGGAGCAAGCTCGCCGGGATCGAAGCGGGGCATTTCGACTCCCGCACAGCCTATCTCGCCGTGAACCGCATACGGCTGGACGACATGCATCCACACATCTACAGGACGCATGACGGCGGAGCCACGTGGAAGGAAATTGTCGGCGGGCTGCCGGTCAACGGGCCTGTGAATGCCGTCCGCGAGGACCCGGTCCGCAGGGGACTTCTCCTTGCCGGCACAGAGCGGGCCGTCTTCTGTTCGTTCGATGACGGAGCCGGCTGGCTGCCTCTCCGGCTCAACATGCCGGCCACTTCGATTCGCGACCTGGTTATCCATGACAACGACGTTATCGCCGGTACTCACGGTCGTTCGTTCTGGGTGCTCGATGATATTTCCCCGCTCCGCCAGTGGCAGGAGAGCTTCCTTCAGGAAGGAATGCATCTTTTCCGGACTGCCACCGCCTATCGGGTCCGCTGGAATTTGAATACCGATACCCCGCTGCCGCCGGAGGAACCGGCCGGGGAGAATCCTCCCGACGGAGCCGTCATCGACTATTATCTGCATCACGCTGCGAAGAGGGTTTCTCTTGAAATCCGCGACGGATCCGGAAACAGGGTGCGGCGCTACTCGAGCAGCGATCCCCCCGATACCGTAAACGAACGTGAGCTGCGAATCCCTCTATATTGGCTCCGCCCCTTCCAGGCGCTCGGGTCCAGCGCCGGCAATCATCGGTTCGTATGGGACCTGCACTATGCTCCCCCTGAGGGTGTCCCTCGCTCCTATCCGATCGCGGCAACAGTGCATAATACCGCACCGGTGCCCCGGGGCCCATGGGTGGAACCCGGTTTGTATTCGCTCAACCTGGATGCCGACGGGAAACAAACGACGCAGGCGCTCGAGATAAAGATAGACCCGCGCGTCAAGGTCTCGCCGGCTCTGCTCCAGCATCAATTTGAGCTGTCGATGAAGAGCTACAAGGCGCTCGGCCGGATCCACGAAGTCATCACCCAGATTCGCACCCTTCGCGACCAGATTCAATCCCGAAGCGGCCAGGTGAGCGACGCAGGGGTGAAGGATTCGCTTTCATATTTAGACAAGAAATTGAACGCCCTTGAGGGGGGAGGCGTAGCGGAGGACGTTGATGTGATGTATTTCAGCCTTGAGGATACCCGGACCATCAAGCAGACATTGAGCGCTCTCCAGACGAAATTACTGTACTCGATGACGCTCGTGCAGAGTGCGGAGGCCGAGCCCACAGTCAGCCAGACCGAGGCGGTGATTGAAGAGGAGCAGGTGGCGCGCGGCCTCGTCGATTGGTGGGAGAAATTCAAACAAAGCGGTTTCCTGGAAATAAACAAAAATCTGCGACGCCTGGGCCTGAAGCCGCTGCAAGTCGAGCGATGACGGCCGAGGGATCGAGCGCAACTTCGAGCCGGTCCGAATGAACGGAAAGCATTTGCATCGTGTTTTTGCGGCAGTTGTCTTTGCCGTTTCTGCAATCCAGTTCCTCTCGACCGCCCAGCCATCGGTCTCGTTCTGGGATCCCGGCGAAATTGCGGCTGCGGCATATCTGCTCCAAGTGCCTCACCCGCCGGGCGGGCCCTTGTTCTCCCTCGTCGGACGACTGTTCTTCCTCCTCCCGATTCCGGGCAATATCGGTTTCCGTGTGAATGTCGTCTCCGCGCTGTGCAGTGCCTGTTCGGTTCTCCTGCTCTACCTGGTGGCGGTCAAGCTCATCGCAAGCTGCAAGCCCCGGGTTTTCTCTTCGCCTCCGGCTGATCCCGTCACGTACGCGTGCGCGGCCATCGGCGCACTCTCGCTCTCGTTCTGTGACACCTTCTGGTTCAACGGAGTCGAATCCAACTACTTTGCCGCGAGCACCTTCCTGTATGCCCTCATCGTCTGGCTCATGTTGTGCTGGAACGAACGCGCCGATGACCGCTATAACGGCAAATATATTTTCTTGATTGCGTTCCTGGTGGGCCTCTCACCCGGCGTACACCTGATGAGCGTCGTCTCGATCGCGGCCGTCGTCATGCTCATCTTTTTCCGGCGGTCGGTGAAGGATGATGCCGCCTGCAGGAAAAGCGGGTACTTGTTTCTCGCACACGCGGCCATTCTCCTCGCCGTCGCAGCTGCTATGTGGGCGAATCAAACCAATCCGCAGCCGCCCGGCCCGGATGAGTACCATCAATTTGACAACAATTTCAAGCTCGTGATGGGAGGAATCAGTCTGTTCGTAACCGCCCTTTTCTGGAAGCGCGTTTTCAACGGCAACTCCTTCTATCTTGCCGTCCTGTCGGGCGGAATCGCGATGGCTGTTGCTTATCCGGGCATCGTGAAACTGCTTCCGGCCCTGCTGAGGGAGGTCGCCGGCGATAATATCACCGTCGGATTGCTCGCCCTTGCCGCCATCCTGATGCTTCTCGGCTATCTCGCCTACTGGTCGTTCAGGAAACGGTTGATCGTGGTCCATTCCGCAGCCCTGTGTGTCGTCCTCGCGATACTTGGATTCACGACATACACGCTGATTATCATAAGGGCGAATCAGGATCCCCCGATGAACGAGAACGAGCCAAAGACTTTTTCGGGCCTGGTCACGTACCTGAACAGGGAGCAATACGGAGAGTTCCCCATTTTTAAAAGGCGATGGTCCGATCAGGCACAGCACCAGACCACATACACGAACTACTCCAGCGATCTTGATTTTTTTTGGCGCTATCAGATGGACCACATGTTTAACCGCTACGTCTTCTGGAACTTCATCGGGCGGGAATCCACCGTTCAGGATGCCGGCGTCAATTGGGGACAGCTCTTCGGGATTCCATTTGTGATAGGCCTCCTCGGGGTTTACTTCCACTTCAGGAATGATTGGAGGATGGCATCGGTCTTCCTCATTCTGTTCATCCTCATGGGATATCTCATCGCATTTTACCAGAACCAGCAGGAATCCCAACCGAGGGAGCGCGACTATTTTTATTGCGGCGCCTACTTCGTCTTCGCTGTCTGGATTGCAATCGGCATGAGGTGCCTCGTCGACATCATCGGCCGCCGTCTGGGCCCGTCGCGAATGCTCATGCCCGTGACCGCAGCGGTGCTCGCTCTCGGTTGCATACTGGTGCCGGGAAGAATGCTCCAGACGAACTACTTCACGCATAACCGGACGAACAATTGGGTGCCGTGGGATGCCGCCTATAACCTGCTCCAGAGCTGCCTGCCGGACGGCATCCTTTTTACCAATGGGGATAATGATACATTTCCTCTCTGGTACCTCCAGGATGTGGAGGGAATCCGGCAGGATGTCCGTGTCGTCAATCTGAGTCTGGTCAACATGAACTGGTATATCCGGGAACTGAAACATCAGGAGCCGTTCGGCGCCAGGAAGATAGCCCTGAGTCTGACAGACGCTCAGATCAGTCAGATCCAGCCGAGGCGCTGGCAGCCGCGGGCGATCACACTGGCGGTTCCGAGGGATGTAATCCGGGATTTCGGCGTGACCGACACGGCGGTGATCAAGCGCGGAGCGATCTCATTCACGATGCCGGCAACGCTGAGATTCGGCGACGTCCAGGCGATCCGGGTCCAGGACATCGTCGTAAAGGAGATCGTGGAGCAAAACAGTTGGAAACGGCCGATCTATTTTGCAATGACCTGCTCGGAGGACACGAAGATCGGCCTCGACGATTATCTGCGGCTCGATGGGTTTGCGTACCGGGTCGTCCCGATGAAGCGAAGCCCCGACCCGAATGTTGAGCCCATCGAGGAGCCTCTGTTGAGAAAGGACCTCCTGGAGGAATATCCGGGATTCAGCAGAACCTATCAGCCCGGATTCAAATTTCGCGGCTTGAACGACCCGCATCTGTTTCTGGATGAGAACGAAATCCGGTACGTCCAGAACTATCGTTATCTGTTCGCGAGGCTCGCCTCGCACTACCTCTCAGTCGCTCAGAACAAGGATCTTGCGGTCAGGACCCTCGATCAGATGCAGCGGGTGATCCCGCCCCGCGTGGTCGAGATGGACTACCGGCTGCTGTACAGCGTTGCAAATCTCTATTTCACCGCGGGAGCTACGCCGCAATACCGCGCGCTGGCGGATACGCTTGAAAAAATTGCTTTGAAACGGGTCGATGAAAATCCCTCCGACGTCACAGGATACTTCAATCCGTACAGGATCCTCGCCGACCTCTACGAGAAGAACGGAGAATACCTGAAAGCCGAGGGTATTTTCGAGCGGTTGGCCACGCTCGATCCTGGAGACGCACAAATTCAGAAGGAGATCGAACGGTTCCGGGAATTAGCCCGGAAGCAAGACTCAACCGCATCGCCCGGGGTGAAGAAGTAGTTGATTGACGGACATGGCTGACATCGAATCTCCCGGCGCCCTCCACTCCCGCCTGAGCAAGATCACCGTGCTCGCCCTGCTGTGCCTGGCGGTCGTTTTTTCCTTCCGCGAGATCGCTGTGTCCGATCTTGGGTTTCATCTGCGGGCGGGGGAGTGGATGCTTGAGCACCTGAGGTTTCCCGGGAAGGATCCGTTCACCTACACGGCTGACATGAATGATTATGTCGACATGGACTGGCTCTACCAGGTGCAGGCCGGGGTGACAAAAAAGCTATCCGGCGAGTTCGGCCTCGTGCTCGTCAACGCGCTTCTTGTGGCCGGATGTTTTGCGATCGCGCTTGTCAGATGCCACCGGCAGCGCCCGATCCGGGAAACGTCTTACTGGCATGTGACGACTTTCCTGGCGATACTGGCGACGGCGGCTCTCTTTGAGACGAGCCCTCGCGCTTTCTCCTGCTTGTTCCTCGGCTTGACGATTCTCATCCTCGAAGAAGCGTCGGAACGGGGCACCCGGAGTCTGGTGTTCCTTCCAATCGTTTTGCTCCTCTGGACGAATACTCACACGGCCTTTATCCTGGGATGGATTGTGATTGCCGGCTACATCATCGGCGTTGCCTGGCGTGACAAGAAAATCTGGACTCCGCTCACGGCTTACGGGCTTCTTTCCATCCTGATCTCCTTCGCCAGTCCATATGGTTTCAAGGGCGTCGCGCTGCCTTTCCAGCAGCTCCAATTCCTCCAGGCGCACCGTGCATTTGCGGGTGCGCTTGCCGAGAACCGGTCGCCGCTGGAGCTTGAGGGTTACCTCGTCAACGGCAGGTTTCTCCTCCTCCAACCATTGCTCGGCTTCCATCTCTTTGCCCTGGTTTCGGGTGCTGCCTTCATCAGTTCCCTGAAGAAAATTCAATTACACCAGTTCATTGTTTTCCTTCTTCTTGGGTACGTCGCCCTGCTGGGAGCCAAGAACATCGGGTACTTCGTCTTCGCGGTCTTCCCATGGACAATCGGATCTCTGCAGCGGCGGGGTGCGGCCCGGGCGGGGTGGGCGAGGTTCATCCCGGGTTTTAGCCCGGCACGCTTCCAGACTGTGCTGGCCGTCGTGACGATCGTTGCCTCATTGTCCCTGATCCAGGCGATCGTCACCAACGCCTATTACCTGGATAACCGGTCCAACGATCGCTTCGGATTCCGGTATAATGAACACTCGCTGCCGACTCAAGCGGCGGAGTTCCTCCGCCGGAATGAACTTGAGGGAAGGATTCTTAATCAGTTCAATCTCGGCGGGTTCCTGATCGGTGCAATCCCTCAGAGGGTTTTTATCGACGGGAGGAACGAAGTGATGGGGGATCGTCTCTTCGCCGAATACTCCATCCTCTGGAATGGCATCAGTAAAAAACCTCTTCTCGAGAAATACAACCCTGATATTGTTATTTTGCCGCATCAATCCGAATTCCTGTGGGTCCATTACATGCGAAAGGATACGCTGTGGAGGCTCGTGCATTTCGACGAACTGGCGGCCATTTATTTAAAGAGGGGCTATGCCGACAGTATCCCTTCCATCACTGCCGGCGACCGGCTGGGGGGCTATCAGCGGGTCCCGCAAAGCGGGATCGACAGCGTGCTCAGACGGAGCGACGCCTCGGCAATTTCTCTGTTTTCGTTCCGGGAGCGATATTTTCCGCAGAAGGAGGTCGGCTTGTCCACTTTCTGCTATTATGATGATGCATTTGATGCCGGCATTCAATATGGACTCAACGCGCTGTTACTGAGCACGGTCCCCTGCCCGGAGGTCTACTATAACCTGGGGCACAATTTCTTTGAGAACAAGGACTTCAACCGTGCGGCGTACTGCTATGAGCGCTTCCTCCGGACTAATGACAACGAGCTGGCGCGCGAGCGGCTTCTCAGGATTCGCTCCCCTCAGCCTGCCTCCGTGAAATGAGCACCGGCGGGATCATGCACCTGTGGGTGCCCTCGAGTAGGCTTCAGATCGCGGAGGCGGCTTGCGTTGTCTTTGCACTGGTGGTTCATTCCGGTTGCAACAACGGGGTCTCCACCGTCGTTGAGCCGCCCCGGCCGAGAATTGCATCGTGGCCTATCAGATTCACCGAAGCTCCGGCTGTTGTTTCACGCCCACATCGCAGACGCTTCTTACTCTACTCCCGCCTGAGGCGGCAACATATCTGGATTCACCGCTCGTGAACGGGCAGCGCTATTACTACAGGGTTCTCCCGATCGGGCAGGGGGGTCGACTCTACCGCGGCAGCGGGAATTCGACGGTCGCGAGACCCTATGACTACACGAGCGTTCCTGAGATCAGTTTCTCGAAGCATGTCCAGCCGATCTTTCTGAGCGGCTGTGCGGTAAGCGGATGTCATGACCGCCCCGCTCCCGGGGACAACCTACCGGCGGGGACGGGGAGCGCGGGGCCCGACAGCGAACAATTCTCGCTGGCAAATTGGCAGGACTTTTTCATCGGAAGGGATCATGGCGATCTCGTTGTTCCTTATCGGGGAAACAAGAGCCACGTGATCTACCACTTGAATTCTGATACGCTTCTGGCGCCGGTCTCGGTCCCGCACATGCCGCCGGTCGCGGGGATCAGCATTCCGCCCCTCCAACTCGGAGTCATCATGCGGTGGATTGATGAAGGGGCTCCGGATGATTACGGTGCGGTCGCATTCACGGTCGACCCGCAGGGCAAGGTCCTGGTGACAAACCAGGCGGAGGACCTCGTCGCCGTGATCGATATCGCCGCAAACCTCGTCGCACGGTATATCCAGGCCGGCGTCGCGAACGTCTTCATCCAGCCGCCTGCGGCACCGCACAACGTAACCGTGGACAAGGCTCACGGCTATTACTACGTGAACCTGGTCGGCGGGGGCAAGGTCTTGAAGTTCCGCCTGGCCGACAATGCGAAGCTTGGGGAAGTCTCGGGAATTCTCTCACCGACACAAGTTGCGCTGAGCGAAAGCGGCGACACCGGCTATGTTGCGCAGTTTGCCTCCGGGGTGAATTCGATCCGGCTCTTCGACACCAGGTCGATGGCGCTCGTCGGCGAACTCTCGGCGCTTTACGTCGATAAACCGCACGGGGTCCAGCTCACTCCCGACCGGAGGGAGCTCTGGGTGACCGGAAATTTGTCGGATAATATCATGGTCGTCAATCTTCAGGATTTCTCGACGAAGCTCATTCAATTGAACAATCAGGCGCCCGGCTCAGGGGGCGCTCTCCTGCCGTATCAGACGGTCATGACGCCAGATAACAAGTTTGTGTATGTCAGCTGCCAGCTGAGCAACGAGGTCCGGCTCGTCAGCAGAGATTCGATGGCGGTGGTGAAGGTGATCCCGGTCGGACGATACCCCCTGATTCTTGCGATCAGCCCCGATGGGCGGTATGTCTACTCGGCGAATCGCAACTCAAACAGCGTGTCGGTGATCCGGACGGGGGTGGATTCGGTGGTGGAAACGATAGCCGACGTGGGGCCGCAGCCGCATGGCATTGATATTACGGCGGACGGACGCTTTGCCTATGTCTCGTGTGAAAACGTGACGGCGGCGGTGCCGCCGCATCATCCGACATCTGGGAGCAAGGTGCCGGGCTTCGTCGCGGTCGTGGACTTGGCCATCAATCAGGTGGTCAAGACCATTGAAGTCGGGGCGTTTGCCGCGGGGGTGGCCGTTGTTCAGTAGCCGGGATGGCTACTTGCCTTTCCGGATGTAGATGTCCCCGTTGAAATTTTTGAATTGAACTTCGGCGCCGCCGCCATTGATGGTCCCGGTCATCATCTTCTCGAGTGTGACCCTGTATTTCCCCCGCTTGCCAAGCTCGTTCTGTTCCATATTGGCCGTCGAATTCGACATCTTGATGTCGAAATCGCTGTAAATCTCCCCCTGTTCGGTCTTCATCCTGACTGTTGCCCGCACATCGGAAGGAAACGTGACGTCGATAGTTCCGTTAAGGGAACTGAACGACATCGATTTCTGGGGATTTACTCCGGTAAAGGTGACGGTGATGTTTCCGTTGAGGGCGTCGACCACGGCGGAACCGTTGACGTCCGAAATCGCGATCGAACCGTTCGTATTGCTTGCCTCCAGGTCGCCGTTGACGTGTGAGACATTGATCTCCCCATTGTTAATTGTGGAGAGCTTCATGGAGGTCTTTGGGGGGACCTTAATGCGCCGGTCCCGACCGTCACCTCGTTGTTGTCTTCCTCAACTGTCAACCCGGTGCTCGTGTTCGCGATCCTGTGGAGCCCCCGCGTCTTCGCAGTCTTCTCGGATTCTCTCTCTTCATCGTCGTCTTCTCTGCCGGTTTTGCCCTCAACGAGGATCTCTTTGCCGGAATGTCCCTCGACAGTGATGCTGCCGGAGATGAGGCCTACTTTCAGAAATGCCGGCCTGGAAGGATCGGACAACGGGACCGTCAGCCGGTCGCCGGTATCCGATTGCGGAAACAATTCCTGGCTCACGCAAGCAGTGAGGATGACGAGCAGACACAGCAGGATGGGATTTTTCATGAGACTGGCTCCTGATTCTCGTGATGGACGGATAGACGTTCGCGACAGGTCATTGTTAATACTTAACGATGTAAATATCTCCGTTCAGCGTATCAAACGAAAGCTCAGGGCCGCCGTGGCCGACTCTCACCCTGAACGAATCCGCGTTCCGATAGACTCTTCTTCGTTCGTGCCGGTTTTCTGTGAACGATGCGACCGGGAGACTCGTGACCGGGTAATCGGTGTAGACCTCGCCGTTGAATGTCTTCAGGCGCAGATCGGCAGAGAGATCCTCCGCAAATTGAGCATCAAGGCGGCCGTTGATCGTTTGAAAAGAAGAATTGGATGTGGGATTCTTTGCGAAATCGACCTTGATATCCCCGTTCACGGTTGAAAAACTCCCCGAGCCGGCAATTCCCTCCATGGTGATTCCGCCGTTCACATTCTCGATGTGGAATAATCCTTCCACATTCTTAACGGAAACGCCCCCAAGATTCACCGTTTTGAGGGACAGATCCGTTTCCGCCGGGACCCTGAGCTCAAAGTCGTATTCGACGTCGTAACCGTAGTAGTCCCGGCCCCTCGAATGAATCGATCCGTCGGCACACCGCCAGGGGGCGTCGACGTAGATGAGAATCCTGTCCGGTTCCCTGGATATTTCGAGGCGGACTTTTTGTTTTGCAACCGCGATTCGGGCCTCAGATTCTCCCCGGATGGTCTCGTGGGCGATGAGCTCGACACCGTTTCCGGCGGCACCCGTAACGCTGATCGAGCCGCTGATATTGTCGACCACGAGGTGTTTTCTTTCTTCCGAGGGGGCCGAAAATGTGAAGGTCTTTCGGAACTCTTGTTTATGGACCGCCTCTCGGGCAGGCGCGCAGGGCGAGAGGGCCTGCCACAAGAGCACACCCGGCATCGCAAGCGAAAGTTTCGTCATGGCTCAGTCTCAGCTTAGTTGTTCGATCCCCTGTTCGATTCTCTTTTTCACGGCCTTGTTCACCTCCGGATCCTGAATCATCCGGCGGAGCGTATCGAGCGACGCCTTATCCTGCATCTGGACGATCAGGTCGATCATCGCCATCTGTACCAGGGGCGAGGACTGCCTGTGCAGCGATTGGATCAAATCGCGGCGGGTATCCGATTGATTTGCATTCCTGGAGAGGGCGTCTAACGCTGCGAGGCGCACGTTTACGTTAGGATCGTACTTCAGCGTCTCGAGAAGGACTTTTGTGATCTCGGCATCCGGTTCCGCAATCTGGTAGCTCAGGCTGACTCCGCGAAGGCGCTCGCTCGCCGATTGCTGTTGAAGTAGCGACATCGTCAGAAGCCGGCTCATCCCGATAACTTCCTGGTGCAATTGGGTCAGCTCCGCACCGTCTGTATGTTCATGCTTGAACTGGTAGCCGAACCAAACTCCGGTCGCGACCGCCGCGAGTGTCAGCGCGAACTGGAAAACCGGCCGCCTGGGGAAAAGGCGTGCCAGCCAGCCGTCGGGCGGCATCTTCGGTCGAGCCACGGCCCGGTGGTCCGTCTGCTGATATGTCTGTAACATTTCGTAGAACCGTGCCCGCACTGAATCAGCGGGAGGTTCATCAGGGAGCCGCCCGAGAGACTCCCAGAGGGCATTCATCGCGAGGAACTCGCTTCGGCAGCCGGCACAGCCCGCAAGATGGGCTCGAATCCTCTCGCTCGTCTCAGCGTCGAGGTTCCCCGAGATAAATCCTGTAAGATCGTCGCCGACGTGCTCGCTGGTCATGCTGGTGTTTCTCCTGAAAGTTGATAAAAAATCTGGCGCAATTCGTTCATCGCTCGATGGACGCGGACTTTCACCGCGTCGACCGAGCATCCGAGTACTTCCGCGATGGCATTGTACTTCAGGTTCTGGTAACGGCTCATGAGAATAATCTCGCGCTTCTCCTCCGGAAGCCTGGCGAGAGCGACGTTGAGAAGCGAGACGCTCTGCTTGAACTCCGCGCTCTCCCGGTAGGGAGGATCTTCGGCGTTGTCGTGCGATTCACCATCAAACGTTAGTTCATGCCTTCGTTGTTTGGCGCAATCGATCCTGACGTTGCGGGCGATGTGATACAGCCAGGGAGTAAAATCTCCTTCCCCCCGGAACGTGTGACGGTACTTCAAAATCCGCAGAAACACCTCCTGAACCATATCTTCGCTGAGCTCGCGGTCTCGCGTCATCCTCAGGTAATAATTATAAAGCGGAACGTGATGCCGCTCGAACAGCGGAGCGAGCCTCTCCAGCCCACCGTCGCGCACTTCGAGCATCAATTGCGTATCCGTCGGTGAATTCACTTCCGCTCGTTGATGGGTATCCTTTTAAGGTATAAACCGCGCTTGGGGGAAAAGGTTACAGAGAATATTGCAAATACGGCGAAACGATCCAAACGGGGGCTGCCGGCTCATCGGGCTGAATCCTTTATTTCGCTTGACAATCTAGCGCGAACATGCTATTTTAGAAGGGCCGACGCTTAATAACCTGACACGAAACTTTATAGGAGGACGTCAAATGAGATTCGCATTATCCGCTGTCATTTTGCTTGTTGCCGCGAGCATGCAAGTGTCGGGGAACACCCCCAAAGTAAGTAAGCCAAATGCGGGTTTCGACAAACTGAAGGCTCTCGAGGGAAACTGGAAGGGAAAGGACGAGAACGGGAACCCGGTCGGGGTCACCTACAAATTGGTTTCGGCGGGCAGTGCGATTATGGAAACACTCGACATGGCCGATAACAAGGAGGCGATGGTGACGATGTACCATGTGAATAACGAGAGATTGATGATGACGCACTATTGCTCGCTCGGGAACCAGCCGAGGATGCGTGCCGATCGTGCGCCCAAGGCGGCC
Organism: Ignavibacteria bacterium; assembly: GCA_005877655.1. GTDB lineage: Bacteria > Bacteroidota > Ignavibacteria > UBA10030 > SZUA-254 > VBOC01. The sequence goes on along the minus strand of VBOC01000008.1, from coordinate 1,612 downwards.
AATACACTGGCTTTTTCCTACATCGATGCGACTAACCTCGCAAGCCCGGATGATGACCATATGGCGAAGCTCGTCTTCACCTTCAAGGACGCCGATCATTTCAGCCAGGCCTGGACCCTTCATTCCAAGGGGAAAGGGGAGCACCCCTCGTTGTTCGAATTCGAACGGATGAAATAAGCGTGAGTCTGTAGGTCAGTTTTTCAATCACAATTTTACCCCGAGGAGGAAATATATGGGTAAACCAGTCGTTCATTTCGAAGTGATGGCGAAAGATGCCGGCCGCGCGCAGGAATTCTATGGTTCGCTGTTCAGCTGGAATATCAACGCTAATAACCCGATGAAATACGGCCTCGTGAACACAGGTTTGAAAAAAGGGATTAACGGCGGCATCGGACAAGTCGACAGGAACAGCCGGCCGTACACGACGTTTTACGTCGAAGTCGAGAATCCCCAGAGCTACCTGGACCGCGCGGTCAGTCTCGGCGGCAGAGTGGTCATTCCGGTGACGGAAATTCCCAACATGGTGACATTTGCTCAGTTTGCCGACCCGGAAGGCAATGTGGTGGGCCTGGTAAAGAGCGCTCAGACCAGGTCGCCGAAGCCGGCGAGCCGGAAAAAAACAAGGAAACGGCGAGCGCGGCGGGATTGATCCACAGAGGCTGATCTTCATGTAGACCCCCCCGGGATTGGCGAGGTGTGCTTCCTGGACTAAACTTCTTGCTTATCCGTGGTGTAGCTCGTCCTCGTGCATTGTAGAGTATTACACACACTATTTGTCAGGCGAAGTGTTGTCAACCGTTGACCTCCATACCGCATCTCCGCTGATCGCCGTTACCGTCCTTGCCCTGATCGTAGTATCGATCGAAGCGCTGCTGAGGCAAGGACACAACCTGAGTTATTGGGTCAGCGTCTGCGGCTTGCCGGTCTGTGCGATTCTTTCCATCATGTCGTATGGCACTCCGCGCACTGCGTTTAATCAGATGCTCGCCGGTGGCGGTTATGCGAGCCTTTTTGCCACCCTCTTTGTTGTTGCGGCGCTTCTGACGATAACCCTCTCACGTGACTATCTGCGACGGGAACATTCCGAATACGGCGAGTTCTATATTCTCATACTGTTCTCGACTCTCGGCATGATGCTGATGGCGGCGGCCGCGGACCTGATTATTACGTTCCTTGGACTGGAGCTCATGTCGATTTGCCTCTACGTGCTTGCGGGTTTCACGCGGAAAAGGGCGATATCGAACGAATCATCCCTTAAGTACTTCCTGCTTGGGGCGTTCGCTACCGGATTTCGCGCAATCGTTGACAATCTCCCGGTCGTGACGCCATCACCGCTTCTCTGGACCGGTCTCGGCTTGCTACTTGTCGGACTCGCGTTCAAGGTCGGCGCGGTTCCTTTTCACATGTGGATCCCTGCTGTTTACCAGGGATCTCCGACCACGGTCTCCGGCTTTATGTCGACCGGTGCGAAGGCAGCGGCCTTCTCCGCCTTTATCATCGTGTTCGCTCACCCGCAGCTTGAACAACATGAGCAGTTAAGAACTGTGCTTGCGGTGATTTCCGCCGGGTCGATGATCCTCGGGAATATCGTAGCGATCGCACAATCAAACAT
>VBOC01000060.1 GCA_005877655.1 Ignavibacteria bacterium | reverse complement strand
GACTCCGAGCGGTGACGAATCGTATCGCGTCTAGTTGCATCGTAGTCCGCGGTATACAACCGACGAATTGCCTCCTGATCGGGCGGCGACGACTCAAGCGCCCAGCGATCGCCAGGATAAAGCACCACCGGGATAGCGCAAGTTTCCTTCTTGACAAACTCTACCGCCTCGTCCGCTGTCGTCATACCCTGGTTCAGCGAACAGTTGTCCTCGTGGCTGAAGAAGACGAAGCTCGCAAACGGCAGCACGAATTTCGGCGACAGAGAAACTATCTGCGTCTTCATCCAGGCGAGCTTCTCGGAGGCAGCCTGGCGCATCGCCGCCACGTTGTCTTTGTTCCCGACCCAGTTTGCATACGAAAACTGTGTCGCGAGGATATCGATGCGGCCGAGTTTTCTTCCGATGCGCTTACACTCCGCCGCTGTCGTCACCACGCAGTCATTTAGATTGAGCACCATCAAGTCGCCGATGCGAGCGGCGAGCCACGAGTCGCCGTTGTCATGCGGCTCGCACAGCACCGAGAAATCGCGCCCGACGCTCTGCCACTGACCGGGATAGAGTTCGGACGTGTTGGCAAATCCCTTCTGGCGGCAGAAGTGGATGACCCTTTGGTCGCGCGTCGCCTGGTAGTATGCGGTTATATTGGCTCGAGCGTCGCTCGGAATCTTGGCAAGAGTTGGCGGACTGAAATGATCCGGATGCTCATGCGAAAACCACACATGCGTGATGTTCCGAAATGCTTCGTAGGAGAACACCGTCCTGCTAACGAGGTCCCACCCCTGATCGAACGCCGGACCATCAAGCCATGGGTCGCAGATGAGCCGAGTGCCGCAATGATCGAGAACGAAGGAGGCGTGATTTACCCATTCGATCGTCGCCATGTTCCCTCCCCGACCGACGACGGCGCAGGTGAGCGCGCACCGAAAGGACCGGCATTGTTTTCTGTCGCCCGTGGTCCGATGCTGCGTTAGCGCGACCTCTCCAGCTCAAGCCACTACCTCGAATCGGCGCCCAGTTTCTGCCGGACGTATTCGACGTTGGGTGCGATCGAATCGGAGCCAATCTTCTCCGCGATGAGACGCTCGACTCGGGCCGCGGTACCAGACCTCCAGGCGTCATCACAGTGCACGGCTGCCTGCTCCGCATCATCCTTTAGTCCATGCACACCACAGTGCTGCTTGTCTCTGCCAAATAGGCGCCGGTCACGAGACCGACATATCCTACAGAAGCGTCACGCAACTTGCCAGACTTCCTATTTAACCGATTCCCGGCGATGTCTCGGAGGACAAGCTCGACAACTAACCGGGATCACGATCGAAGCGAAGTGACGCTGGCCGGCCGATCGGGGAATCACGATACTCCGATCCGACTCATCGCGACGACCGAAATCCGGTGACGAAACGGCCCCACAGTATCGGGCCGCAGCGGCGACGTGCGCGCCGAAAATGACCGCGCGGGACCGCTTCCGAACACTCCGGAATCGGATACCCCGCCCGGCGGAGCGCACGGGTTGAAATGCTCCGGGCCCGGGGATTGATCGTCCACGGAGACGGGTTCGGGTCTTCGTGACTGACTGCCGCTCCAGGGAGTGCAGGGGGGCGCGTTCGGCGTAAGGATGCGTCAGAACCTCCGGCCGCATTGTGACGAGAGTGCGCGGCCTCAACGTTAAACTGGCTGGCCGGCGGAAATTGCTGAGTATGACGAAAGGCTTGTTACCGAGCTTCGGAATTTGCGATCCTGAGATGAGGGCTGGACTTCTTTGGCGAGGACGACCTCAGGGAGTCGTACCTGGATCAAAGTTGCTTCCGCTCTAGAGATGCTAATGCCTCGCTTAAGTGCTTGATAATCTTAGGTTTCTCGACTACGTCCGCAACTCCGAGCCGGCGCGCCTCGTCAATGTCCTCCGGCCCGGCTTGACCAGTGATCAGGATGACTGGCAGTGTCGGGTGAGTGCGTCTAAGCCTCCGTAAGAATTCAATCCCATTCATTTCCGGCATATAGACGTCGAGAAATACCGCGTCCGCACCCTGCTGGCGCAGAAGCCGGAGCCCTTCCTGTGCGTCATTGACGACCGTGACTTCGTGGCCCTGGCTCTTCACGGCCTCGGCAAGCAGATCGGCCACGACGATTTCGTCATCGACAATCAAGATTCTCATCGCCGCCTCTCAGAAGAAGGCTCTACGGAATTATAGGGGTTCGCACGTTTCCCTAGTGACAGCGTTCTATAGAACATGCTAGACTTTCGCCTCCAACGCAGGGTCCGTCTCCGGCGCCACCCGCCGGCCGCGGGAAGTAGTAGGTCTCGCCCAGGCTCGCTTGAGACCCGCCTGGCGCGGACCGAAGCGCGAAACGATTGGAGCACTTAGATGGCGGGCAAACCCGTCGCCCTTATCCTCGGAGATGACGCCGGTATCGGTCAATGCGTGCAGACTATGGGGTTTCGCCCAATCGTGGCCGATCTGCCCAACCATGCTATGGAGATGCAACGGCGCCTCTCCCCTGCCCTCGTCCTGGTGAACCTCCCCAACGGCGATCTCACGCCTCGCCTCCTCCGGAGGCTCTCCCGGTCGGGCACTCCGCTCCTCCTCATGCAGGATGAGGCGGGTCCGATCCCTGGCCCTGAGGGCCCGCACCCGCCGCTCTGCGTCCTCAAACGCCCCGTCAGCCCGGGCGACCTTCGGGCCGCTGTTCGCATAGTCCTGCCGCTTTCCAGTCCTGACTTGCCCACGCACACAGACCGGACATTCGGTAAGCGCTACCTCACGGAGTATGCCCCGCTGCTGGACTACAGCGCCAAGATGCAGGCGATCAAGGAGATCGTCGAACAGGTCGCCGACATCAACACGACCATCCTCTTCCGCGGGGAGAGCGGCGTCGGCAAGGATCTCGTGGCGCGGGCCGTTCACGCGGCGTCTTCGCGAGCGGACGGGCCGTTCATCAAGGTGAACTGTGCCGCCCTCCCCGGTGAGCTCCTGGAATCCGAGCTCTTCGGCCATGAAAAAGGGGCCTTCACCGGGGCCTACCGGCGAAAGCTCGGGAAGTTCGAGTTTGCGAACGAGGGGACCATCTACCTGGACGAGATCGGCGAACTCCCTCTCGCCCTTCAAGCGAAGCTGCTCCACGTGGTCCAGGACCTTCAGTTTTCTCGGATCGGCGGCCGGGAACTGATCCGGGTCGACACGCGGATCCTGGCCTCGACTAATCGAAACTTGGAAGTCGCGCTGAGCCATGGCGAGTTCCGCGAGGATCTCTACTACCGCCTGAACGTCGTGGAGATCCACGTGCCACCACTCCGCGAGCGGCCGGAGGAGATCCCCGTCCTGGCCTCCGTCTTCCTCGACCGGTTCAACCGCGAGTATCATCAGAACCGGGAGTTTTTGCCCCAGACTCTCACCCTCCTCGCGAACTGTCCGTGGCCCGGTAATGTGCGTGAGCTCGAGAATTTCGTTCGCCGCTTTGTTGTGCTCGGCAATGCCGAGCGGAGTCAGCAGGAGCTTGAGGCTGCTCTCCGAACCATCAAGCGCACAGATTCCCTCGCCAGCCCATCACTCGCTCCGCCGACGGCTGACGTCACGCACGGATTGCGCGAGATCGCGCGCCGCGCGGCCCGAGACGCAGAACGGAAGGCACTGAAGGAAGTCCTCGACCGCGTCCACTGGAATCGGGTTGCAGCGTCTCGGATCCTCAAGGTCAGCTATAAGACCCTGCTGAACAAAATTGTTGAATGCGGCCTCTCTCGGAAATCGCCACATGAATCCGCCTGATCTCCTCGGAGGCGGTCTTGCCTCGTTCATGGGCGATCGTTCAGGTGGTTGGATGGCGTCCTAACCGGTCCGAAACCCCGGCATCTGGTACACATCCTTCGCTCCAGCGACGGCGCGCTGCAGCAGGTCACGTGGGAGCGCCCGGCGATGTGCCCGTCCTCGATTTCGATGGTGACGGCAAGACCGACGTCCGCGAATGTGTCGGCGCCGGAGGAGCGGCCTGGTCCCCAAGGAGGCCAAGGCTATGCTGGAGGACCTGGCCCCCGCTGCTCGACGACAAGCCAACGGGACCCCCGCGCGTTGGACTTTTCTAGGACAGTCTAGGAAACGCGCGGCAATCTTGAACAGGCGATTGAACGAGCGATCTGCGAGCCAAGTAGTCCTGCATTGATCTGACTCTTGCTCGTTGAGTTATGACCAAAAATTGCGGTCTCCCCCACGATAGCCTGGCAACAGTTTGTGTCGAATTTTTGACACTCGGCCGTCTTCGTCGCCTTTCCCCTTAGCTCGTGTTTTCGCGAGGTTGGAGTAGGTGGCGCGCTGGACGAGGCACCTCAACCAATCCGCGTAGCTCCCACCACCCTCAGGTGGAAGCGCCACGGTGCGCGGGGCAGAATTTCGTTAGCGATTTCGGCGTCTTCCGGCTGCGACGGAGATCAGATGGCGGCTCTCAGCGGGAGACCGATCCAATGACTGCGGCGTAGCCCTCGAGGACCCGTAAGGCATCCAGAAGGCACCCCTCGACTCACAGAAGTGGCCTGGAAATCCTTATTTATCAGTATGATAGGACAGAGTCCTCATAGGGCTCGCCTCGAGTTCTTCTTCTGGCACCTTGGTTGCAGGACCTATCCATCGACGGAGGCCCCCTCCCGACAAAGGCAAACCCGCCGCGAGGCGGGGACGCAAAGCCACGGGTCAGGACTATTGCAGGCCTGACAGCCGGGCTACCGAAGGAAGTTTGGGGCACAACGGGAAATATGGTGGCACTCCGCCAGAGGAGCCACCATGTTTTCGTGTGTCGCAAGTCTCACCGCCAGGGTTAATCGTCGTGGGCGCTCATGTCAGCTCATATCGCGCAGCGCGCCTCTCATCGTCTCCGCTACCCTCCTGATGAGCGCGGTCGGTTGGCACACCGAAGCCACTGCCTGGCAGCTCACTGCAAGCTGGGTTGGAAATACCACCAGCGTAATAACTGGGTACTCGCTTGAGCGAGCGACGGGGGCTAGCGGTACGTATGCTCAAATCGGGACGACGGCCCCCGGCGTTACCACGTACGCCGATTCAACTGCGGTTGCCGGGACGACCTATTGCTATCGCGCCCGCGCCTTTAACAGCGCTGTATTTTCTGGCTACTCAAACGTGGCCTGTGCAGCTCCCGCGGTGACCGC
>VBOC01000059.1 GCA_005877655.1 Ignavibacteria bacterium | reverse complement strand
CGTCGCCGTCTATCGCCCGAGTACCGGCATCTGGTACATCCTCCGCTCCAGCGACAACTCGTTGCAGCAAGTCACGTGGGGAGCGCCCGGCGACGTGCCCGTCACCGGTGACTTCGATGGCGACGGCAAGACCGACGTCGCCGTCTATCGCCCGAGTACCGGCATCTGGTACATCCTCCGCTCCAGCGACGGTAAGCTCCAGCAAGTCACGTGGGGAGCGCCCGGCGACGTGCCCGTCACCGGCGACTTCGATGGCGACGGCAAGACCGACGTCGCCACTTATCGCCCGAGCACCGGCATCTGGTACATCCTCCGCTCCAGCGACGGTAAGCTCCACCAAGTCACGTGGGGAGCTGTTGGCGACCAACCGCTGGCGCTCCGGCACCGATGATTGCGGTTGACATTGGCCTCAGCGGTGGCTTCATAGCCACCCGCTGAGGCCGGTCGAGAAGCACCCAGCCAGGAACACCCGTGTTGGCTGGGCATAGACGCCGCCGGGGCGACGACTCCGAGGTCTCGGGTCCGACCTCAAATCGATGCGTACAGCCATACACCCACATCTCGCGCAAGGTACATTCGCAGCAGATTCCCTCGACGGGGGCACGAGTCCAAGCGCCGCCCCTTACGCGGTCGGACTCCCCATGCCGAGCGCCAAATAGGCGCGCTTGGCGGTTGTAGTCCTCAATCCCTCAATCTTCCCGCCGAGCGGCGCGAGGGCGGAAGATTCTTCTAATAAGCTAGATCCGGCGACTGAACAATCATGATCAGGTCAATGACCCCGACGCTGGGTGACCCACGCACCTCGCAGGACACGCTGCACATGCGCCCTCTCTAGCCAAAGTGCCGATAGAGCATCTTGCCGGCGGCGATCAGGAACCTATCGGGCACGCGGGCGCAGAACTGCTCCTCAATTCGTGCCGACCACCCCGGGCGGGCGTCCGGGATCGGAGAGGCGGAGCATCGCAGGTAATCAATCACGGATCGTGTCGCTCCCCATCTGTCTTTGAAAATCACCAATCCAGGCGTATTCAAGTCCGAACGGCCCAGGTCAAATTCGTGACGGCCACAGCGCTTGGCCTCGTGAATTGCCCTCCACAGTAACAAGTGCGTGCCACCAAGGTTGCGGACTCGCGGATCGCTACAGCCGTACTTATACACGAGAGAACCCTTGAAGCCTAGAGTGAGAACGCTCGCGACCGGCCGATCATCCTTCGAGCACACATGTATCGTGAGGCTATCGCCCATGCATGATATCAAATGACGAAACCAGGCGAGTGGTTGCGGCGGCAACTGCTTCCGACGACATGTCAACAACAGAAGCTGATAGAATTTGGTCAGGAGCGCTTCAGATCTTCCTTCCTCATAGACCAACCCCTCTCGCTCTGCGCGACGAATCTTCCTTTGGACGCAGTCCTTGTGAAAACTGCGAAAGAGGACCTCGATTGTAGGACGAAGATCGATGCGGTGAAAATAGAAGCTGGTGCTCTTCTCAAATCCGCCTGAACGCTGCACCGTCTTGCGCAACGGTCTGATCTCGATGTATTTCCAGTTCTCTCTTCGTCGATCTTGCTCCAGGAAATCGAGGAAGTACGGCAGTTCGTCTTCTCCATTGGTCAGCGGTTCGGTATGGTCAGAAAAAGGCAGCGATACCAGCCGGCGCCCAGTCAGCCAACTGGTGATCCGGCAGAAGACCAGACCATTCGCTAGCTCCCCTCTCGGCGGTGAGGTGGTATATGCGATTGGTTCATAGCCGTAAGTGCGACGCAAGGCGTCCAGCCAACCACGCGAGTGAAACATGCTCGCGCTAGGATGCCTCTCAAGGAATTCCGGCCAGCGGGGATCCTGCAGGGGATCAAATCTATAAACCGGCACTCTTGTGCCTCGCCCCTTCTCGTCAGCCATATCTGACGGGACAATTGCCAAGACCAGTTCGATTCAGACAATACGACCGCTCACAGTGATGCCGGCTCGCGCCGGCACGGGACACTCTCCAGTTCACGTTTATGCCATTCCACTCTCCACCACGTCCAAATGCCTCAACGCCAATGCGCGTTCAGACGATTACTACTTCGCCTGGCCGCTGCACTACGGCGCTGGCCGCGCTCGTTCGCCCACGACGACGATTCTCATCAGGCGTCGCTCCCCGGGTTCAGGGAAGCCCATCTCGGCGAACACGAAGTCGGCGATCGGCCTTCGTTCCATTACTCTGCTGTGCGCCGAAGTTTGGCCAGCAGAGATTGCGTCGGTCTGCCTGCGAAGCCAAATGCGCCGAGGGTCGTGCCCAGCGTATTCGTGATGATATCTGTCATACCCGAATCGCGATTAGGCAGATAGGCCTGCAGGATCTCGATCGTGAGGCTTATCAAGGCACCGACTAGGCTCGTCACGACCATTGCCCGGGGACGAAGAGGAGTCACTGAGAGGTAGGCGCAGAAGAAGAAGCCGAACGGAACGAAACCCAGAATGTTTTTTAAGACGCCCTTCAGGTATCCCCAGTCAGGCGAGTATTCCTCCCAGGGGGGGGTGAGAAATGCCTGGTGACGCGTGACAAAGTGATCCGGAATGTAAAGATCGGGCCTCGAATGAACTTGATCGTGAACGACCTTCCCGGCACGTTCATTGAATAGGTACAACGCGACCACGCCCTTGTCCTTGACGATCTCGACCCTGCCCTTCTGACTCCAGTCTCGGTACTCAGCGCTCACTTCGGCCGCTGTGAGTTCCCGGTTGTAAAGCACGAGGCCCTTCAGATAGCCCGACCAGGTCTCGTAATGAACGGGTGAATTGCCCAGCACCAGTTGCCCCGTGAAATCCTGGCTATTGAGTTCGAAATGCTGAGACCTTTTGACAGGTCTGTCATTCAGATAAACGGAAGCCGCTTGTCCGTCAGACGTGACCGTGATAAGCAACTCCTGACCCTGTCGGAATGCATGCTCGATCAGAATCCCGGAAGTCTTGGCGCGATTGTTGCCGGGGGGGATCGCCCGTGACACGAACATCGCGTCGTCAGCCTGCCCGATGCGGAACTGTCGCGTGATCACGTTCGAATCGAACGTCTCGGCTGGTTCCAGAAAGATTGCCAGGCTGCATGCTCTTTCCGTTTGATGTCCAGCTGGCGCGAAGTCGGTAGAACTCAGTACCGTGCCGTAGTCCCCAAAATAAAGCCCATTCTCGTTGACTGTCCAACTAACTTCATTTGCGGGGTGTGGAGTGAAGGGCCAGAGCGCCGCCACCAGGATTCCACAGAGGCTGGATAAACAGAGTCCTGCCAAGACTGTTCTCTTGTTTACCAGCGGGATCCTTCGGCCGGCATCCTTCGGGGTCATCAGGAGCCGACCGGCGGGAATACCGAGCCCAACCGTCGGCGCTCCGGCATGAGACGGAAATAGAATTCCAAATAGTGGGGCACGGTTCGGTTCGGGAAAAGTGGCATGCGGAGCGACACTTCGAGAGCCGGCGACCGGTCGACAAGTTCAGAGCCAGCACTATCGAATGAGTACATTATCCCTGGTGAACGCAGCTCCACCGTTTTCACGAATCGCCCGAAAGCGTCTGTCGGTCATCATAGGCACCGGCGCATCGTAGAAGGGTCGCCAACGAAACGTGACGCTCAACAATCCACTCCGTATCAACCAGAGACATGCCTCAGGGTGCTAGGCGACGGCAAGTCTTCTTAGCCCACACTGCTGGCAGGACGCTATACGCCTTCATGGCGTCGAGAGCCGGCATGACGCCTGGCGGCGTGGGATGGAACCCGAGTTGGCGAAGCAAGAAATTCGCCCGGTAGATGTTCGCTCGTAGGCGCTCCCTAAGTTGAAAGTTCAGGCTGAGCGAGATGGAGACATTGTCGTCGTTCTCGATCCAATGCGGGCAATTCACCGGAATGTGGACGCCGATGCCGGGAGCGAGTTTGTAGGAAATCGCACGGTGCTGCAGTTGGGGTTTGTAGACGGCGGCATTGAAGTCAACTGACCAGAAACGCTCGAGTTCTTCCTCCGGAAGAACCTCTCGATCTTCTCGGTCAAAGACATGGATCGTCTTCGTCCCGCGGATATGGAGGAGAAAGTTGCATTCGCGATCGATGTGATAGGTCGTGACGCGCTTGGGTGATGCTACGAAGATTAGGACGTCCTCCACAAGGATCTGGGAATCGATCGTGGGCCCAAGGTAGGATTTGATCTAGGCCAATCCGTGGTCCAACAGAACGCGATACTCGGCATCGCGCTGGACCGATCGGAAGAGCACCCAGGCTCCAGAGTTTTCGATGCGTTCCAACGCCTCCTGTGGAGAGAAGGGAGCGCTTGGGATTTCATCCCATCGCTGCTCCACTCGAATGCTACCAGCGTCATAGTGGAGGTCCTGCGGTCGTATCCTGAGCGTACGTTCAGCAAGCTCCATCAATTTGGGCAGCTGGAGGAGTGGGTGGGAGGAAAGATGGTGAGCAATCTCGAAGCTCTTGCGGTTGAATTTGTTCTGCAATTCGAGCGTGTCCATAACAATCCAAGAGGCCGCGTCGCTCATGGCAGGACTCCTAATCCTAGGCGACGGTAGTTTCTGAAACGGGTCGTGGGCAATTGCACGGGAGCAGTGACGACGCGGAAGTGAGGCGCAGTGGCGTAAAGCGGGGACGTCAACGCAGAAGTCTCGCTTTTAGCATGATACGTTTCGACATCTTCGACTGGCCGGCGCCGGCGCGGCGCCAGGAAGACAATGCGCACCTCTCGCAGACGCAAGCCGGCGCGGGCGCCGTGTGTCGACCAACGGGCATTGCGCAACTTGGCTTCAGCACGGACCAATCAGAACACTGTCGAGGTCGCTGTAGCGGCCGGTCCACATTTTCTACGCTTTCGAGAGTTCGCAGACTCGCGCGGAAGCTAAGGAATACATGCGGTCCTACGCATGCGTGCAGCAGACATGTCAGTAGGCGACTGAGTACCCGACATCCCTCCGCACTTCGAGCATAGGCATTTAGCGCGTCCTAGCCGACCCTAGGCCAGCGACCGGACTCGGCAATTGCTCGTCGGCACTAAAGACCACGATGTAGTCGAAGACGGACGCTCGGCGATCCGGGCGATTGTACGCAGCCCATTTCTCACGATGAGTCGCGCAGTCCAGACAGACGACTGCACAAGGCGCGGCATGGCGCCACGGATCCGCATACCGAATAGAACGGTTACTAACACCAGTGTACCAGACCCTTCGCGTGCGGCCGTCCGCGTGCATCAATACAAAGAGAGGGTAGACGTAGAACGACTTCGGACTTGCGGAAAGCACGGAAAGGGGCAGCGGCATATAGGAATCAACAGCGATGTCGTGACAATTCAGTCGATCTACTTCGGCGGCTGCGGCAATGTTTCCGGGCGCAATCATCTGATGCCCGTCGGAAAAGTATAAAGCAGCGCGGGAGTGGTACACGTCATCGACACGGCTCCAAGGAATCAAAGAGCGCGTACGATTTGAGAGCGCAAACGGCAGGGAAAACAGTAAGGCGATAATGGCCGCCCAGGTTCCAACATTCGGCGCGCAATAGCGCTCGAGTACGAGGCCTATCAATGCGCTTCCAAGTACGAATATCGGCAGGTGCTGGCGTGCTGCCCAGAGATCCCACTTCACAAAGGTGCAGAAAGAAATAAAGGCCGAGAGGATGCCGATAGAATACCAAAACGATCGCCTTCGAATAAGATCCCTGCCGCTGCGAAACAGGACAAGCGCGACGGCGATGCCCAACAAAACTAGATGAAACGGGTTTCCAGCATGGACTTCGTGCAAGGAGAAATGGCCCATCGTAAACGAATCACCCTGGCGGATTGAACCTCGGTCGTCGGGATTGGCGCCGATTCCTTGAATGAGCGATCGGAGTGCGCGTTCGGTGACCGAAGTAAAGTGGTCTCCGGGTAAGCAAAGATGAAGCGATATGTGTCGCATGGTATTGGCGAGCGCAGTTCGTACACTGATATGGGCCAGCGCAAAGTCGAGTCGGGGGCCAGCATCCGGGAGCGGTAAACCCAGTGGGGATCCAGTCAAATCATATGCGCGCAGGTATTGAGGGCCATTGATCGCGAGGATTAAGAGTGCCAATATGGCAGCTCGTTTCACCAACCGAGTCCGCGTCGAAGGCGTGCCCATCCACCAACAGGTGGCCACGAGCGCAGGAAGATAAACATAGGCACTCCCCTTAGTCAGAAGCGCCAATCCTGCGGAAAGACCAAAGTAGTATGTGTTCGGCCAATTGGGGTGTTCGTTCCAACTCAGGAGGAATACCACAGTCGTGGTGATCCAAAACGAAACGACGTAGGTATTCATGGGTCCTGAGGCTTCGAGCACGCCGGAGGGAATAGTCGCGCTGATGACCGCGGCGAGCGCCTGCCCGCGGGGTGCCGCACCTAGCATTTTTGCGATAATAGAAACACCGATCGCGCTGCCGACCATGCTTAAAACTTCGACGAAGTTGACGAAGCGATCGGTCCCCCAGAGCAGGTACGCGTGGGTCATGGCGTACTCAGCCCATGGACCAAGGATCAGCTGAGCGTAGTCAGGTGTAGTGAAGAAGCGCGCGCTATGTTGAGAGATCCATATTACCACCCGTCCGAGGTGGTATTCCATGGCGTCCCAGGTGCTCGGGGGCGCAACAAGGGCGGTGGTAGCCACGAGTGTCATGACGATGCCGGCGCCTGCGAGCAGCCACTTAGATTGTGCATCTAAAGACTCTCGGCCGGAGCGAGTGTCGGACAGTGGCGGTTCTTGGGTCCTGCGCTTCCGGCGTTGATGGTAAAGAAGGGTGGCGGCGCAGATCGCAAGCCAAAAAGCGGCGACAGCACCACGGGTGAGAAGGCGAGGCACGCTCAAGACTTCAGTAATACCGACAACAGACGTAGCCCAAACGACCGCCGCGGCGAGCATCGCACGACGCCAATCCAGACCCCTGTCTCGGAGCACCTGGAAGAACAGAGCAAAGGCTAGAAGTGACGGAATCAAGAGCATTGGAGAGGCGTCTTAAGCTGTTTCGGAGTTGTGAAATCCGCAGACTGAGTGAGTTTTGTCGATGCACTTCTTCAGAGCTGCCGCGAGGTCCCTCACAAAGGGCTCAAGAAGCATTCCAGCAGGGTAGACAGGCAGGGTAACAATCTCCTGCGCCGCAACACAGTCCCACTTCACCTCCGGCCCCGCATACTCCGCATATTGTCTCATGGGACGAAAGTCTGTGATGACACCGGGATAGGGTTTGGGGGCGTAGTTCAACGCCGCCCGATCATTGATTCCCCAGACTTCCGCGAGGATTGAGGTCGGCGACTTGGTGAGAGGCTGCCCTTGCATCAACCTTCCCAGCCAGATGCCCCGCCAGAGCCGGGTCCGGTCGTGCAGGGTTCTCAGTTTCTCTCGAAGGAAAGTGATCTTCTCTTTGAACTTCAAGAGCATGAAGTTCTGCGCATGGAAGATCAAGCGCCAGCCCCGGTGGCGCGCCTTGCCCCATAGGGAGAGGGTACGGACCCTGGACCAGTTCATTGTGTCGAATAGCGCCAACAGCCCAACCGACTCGTTCTGTTTCCGAAGCTGCTGCGCCATTTCGAGGGCGATCGTCCCGCCCAGGCAGTATCCGCCGAGCAAATACGGCCCGTGCGGCTGGAACTGCCGAATCTCCCTCACGTACAGAGCGGCCATATCTTCAACTCGCGTCAGACATGGGCGCTCACCGTCCAGACCTTGAGCCTGCAGTCCATAAAGAGGCTGATCCGGTCCCAAATGCCGCGACAACGCGCGGTAAATGAGCACATTCCCTCCGGCAGCGTGAATGCAGAAGAAGCGAGGCCGAGATCCGCCTGGCTGGATCGCGATCAAGGTTGGCGCTGCTGCTGGGTTCCCGCGTCGAAGGACGTGAGCGAGTTCTTCGACGGTTTGAGCTTCGAAGAGCGTGGAAAGCGGCAGCTTCACGTTGAATGCCGTCTCGATCCGCGAGAACAGGCGGACCGCCAGCAATGACGTTCCGCCAAGCTCGAAATAGTTGTCATGAAGATCGACGAGGCGGACACAGAGAACGTCGCGCCAGATCTTGATGAGCCGCGTTTCGATGTCATCCGGCTCGCGAGCGACGCCATTTCGGGAGGGCGCCTGCGTCGTCCGAGTAGCGCTCGAGCGAGGTTGCGGCGAGACTGGCAATTCGTCGAGGCACGCGGCCGGGTTCTTCACCATTGCCACCAGGATCTTCTGGTAGTCGGTCAGGACGCGCCGAATTGTTGCTGGGTGAAACAGATTAGGGTTGTACTCCAGTTGGCATCGCACCCCCTCGCGGCGCTCGAGGAGTCCCAGTTGCAATTCAAAATGAGTACCCAAGCCGAAATCGGGTAATGGCGTAATCGTCAAGTCACCCACATCGCGAGGCTGGAGGAAAGCTGTCTGATAGAAGAAATAAGCTTGTGAAAGCGGATTCCGCCCGCGTGTCCACCGAATCGCCAGCTTTTCGAGAATCATCTCGAAGGGCATCTCCGCGTGGCTCATGGCGTTGAGAGCAATCTCCCGAGTGCGGTGCAACAGGTCCCGCACGCTTGGATTCCCGGAGAGATTCACGCGCAACGAGACCGGTCCGGCGAAGGGGCCGATGAGGGGTTCCGTTTCAGGTCTACGGTTGGCCGCCGGCGAGCCGATGACAAAATCGGCTTGGTGTGTATACCGATGGAGCAGGACGCTGTAGGCGGTCAAGGTCAACATGAACATGGACACATCTTCGGACTTGCACAAGCCCTTCAGTGACTGCGTCACATCTTGAGGCAAGAGAAGCGTCTCCATGGGATGCTCCGAGGCGCTTCGAGTCTGGGAAGGCTGATCCGTCGGCAAATCCAGAACCGGTAGCGGCGCTGAGAGGCTCCGCTTCCAGAACGACAGGTGGTCGCTCGCGTCCTGAGAAGCCAGCCACTCCCGCTGCCAATGCACAAAGTCGCCGTACTGGATCATCAGCGGTGGCAGGTTGGGCTCGCGACCTGCCGCCAGAGACTCATAGATGGTCCACAAGTCTCGC
>VBOC01000249.1 GCA_005877655.1 Ignavibacteria bacterium | reverse complement strand
AATAACAAAAGATGAATGCAATGTCAAGGTTTCGTGAGGGAATGCGGACTGTTTTGCGTTCGTGAATCGTGAGTCCCATTGGTTGCTCCTGGCTGGTGTGTGGTTCGTCCCCCAGGGCAGGATATACTGAATATCTCAGTGGTTTTCGTTTTGATTTTACCATGAGGCAATACCCCTGTTTCGTTTAGATTTTTGATGAGTCTATGCGCAAGTTTGATTCGTTCCCTAGTTCTTCTTACATTGACCGCGAAGATCGAGCGAAATCACAAGCCGTTCACCCGGGGAGGCAAAAAGGAACATCCATGATCCGAATCATCGTCGCAGTGTGCTTTCTCGCGCTGCCCCTGCTATCGCGGGCTCAGTCTGTCTTTCCTGTCCGCGATGACGGGGAAGCGCGCAATCGGACTTACCATGTTGTCCACTATAAGATCGAAGTTTCATTCGATGAAAAGAAGAAATCGGTCATTGGTAAGACACAGGTCACGCTGGTTCCCTTCCTGTCTGAATTCAAAAATATCGAACTAGATGCCGAGCAGCTCGATATCCATTCGGTGACGCTCGGGTTGGGCAAGCCCGCGCGGTACGAGGTTGAACCGAAGATGCTTGTAGTCCACCTGGACAAGCCGTATTCATATGGCGACACCATCACGGTCGCCGTCGAGTATTCATGCACCCCAAAGAAAGGCCTCTATTTTACGCAGCCCGATTCGGGTTACCCCGACAAACACTGGCAGATCTGGTCTCAGGGAGAGGATATGGACAACCATTTCTGGTTCCCCTGTTACGATTATCCGAACGACAAGGCGACCTCGGAATTGATCGCGACCGTAAGAAAGAACTATACCGTTCTCTCAAACGGGGAGCTGGTGAGTGTTAAGGAGAACAAGAAAGACAGCACGAAGACATTTTTCTGGAGGGAAAACAAGCCGCATTCTTCCTATCTCATCACCATCGCGGCGGGGGACTACGCAATCCTGCACGACAAGGCGGGGAAATTGCCGCTTCAGTATTACGTTTTCCGGGACGATACGGTGGATGCGAGAATGTGTTTCCGCCAGACACCGGATATGGTCAAGTTCTTCAATGAAAAGATCGGCTATTCTTATCCCTGGGAGAAATATGCCCAGGTCCTGATCACAGACTTCATCGAAGGCGGAATGGAAAATACGAGCGCCACGTCGCTCCTCGATTGGGCGACCGTCTACGACGCGCGGCAACGGCTCGACAACACACCGACCGGCCTCATCGCTCACGAGCTTGCCCACCAATGGTGGGGTGACGTCGTGACCTGCAAGGACTGGCGGCACCTGTGGCTCAATGAAAGCTTCGCAAGTTATTTCGATCCCCTCTATCACGAATACTGGCTTGGCGAAGACGAGTTCCAGATGATGATGTTGAACGATCAACTGGCCGGAGTCCACGTCGATACGGCGGTCGGGCGGAAACCGATCGTCAGCGTCGGATCCTACGGAACGAATGTCTATCCGCGTGGCGCGGCGGTCCCCTCAAGCATTATATCACAAAGCATCAATTCGCCCCGGTCGAGACAAACGATCTGAAGGTCGCGATCGAGGAGGTTACGGGTCAGAACCTCGCGTGGTTTTTCGATCAGTGGGTGTACAAGGCGGGTCACCCGATTTTTGACGTACAGTACCGGTGGAGCGACTCGGCAAAGTCGATTTTCCTCTCTGTGAAGCAGACACAAAAAATGGACAGTCTGACCGGAGTATTCCGCATGCCGGTCGATATTGAAATCACCTCTTCCGCCGGAGCGGCAACGGAGAGGGTGAACATCCTGACCAAGGATACGACCTTTGTCCTGCCGTCGGCTGTGAAGCCGCAGCTCGTTATTTTTGATAAGGGCAATTGGATCCTGAAGGAGTTGAAGTTTGAAAAATCTAACGATGAATGGCGATACCAGGCGGAGTCCGCCCCCGGCTCGGTCGACCGGACTCTGGCCCTGCGGGCGCTTGCGCTCGCCCGCGACAACGAGTCATTCGTTCCCTTGTTTTCACGCGTCTCGTTGAACGACGCATTCTGGAATGTGCGAAGGGAAGGGATTCTCGCGTTGGGCAAGGTTAAGACGGCGAGTGATACTTTGAAGGCAGAGATCAAGAAAACGCTCACCGGCGCTGCCAGGGATGTAAAGTCTTCCGTACGCAGCGCGGCGCTGACGCAACTCGGAAAACTCCGGGGCGACGAGGTGGTCGCGGTGCTCAGAGGCGCCCTGAGCGACTCGAGTTATTCGGTTATCTCCAGCGCCCTCCATGCTCTTGCCGAAGCTGATTCTCTGGGGGCCAAACAGACGCTGAGTGAATTCCTCGATCGTCCGTCCTATCGGAACAATGTCGCGAACGCTGCGCTCGACGCGCTCGCGAAATTGGATTCCGTAAAGGGGGTTGCCACTGCATTGGAGGACGTGCGCTACGGAAAACCTATTTCCACCCGGCACACGGCGCTCACCATTCTCCATCGATACGCAAAAGAAAAACAGGAGGTGAAGGCACTCTATCAATCCCTCATGAGTGATAAGGATTCCGGAATCAAGTTCAGGGCGGTACAGACGCTGGGGGTAATAGGCGACGCGTCCGCGCTTCCTGCGCTGGAAAAAATCGCGGCTGATGAAGCTGACGGGACGGCCGGAGTTGCGAAAGCCACGATTGAGAAGATCAAGCAGCGGCTTTCGGGGAAGAAATAAATTAACAGAGGTATGACGTGAAAATTGGAATTCATTGCCACGATGATCCGCCAGGATTAACCTCGAAGACGGTCAGCTAATTCCGAAAGTTAATGATGAACGCAAAGAGGACTGAGCCCGAGATCGCACTCCTGCTCCGAATGATCGACGATGCCTACCAAAAGGCGGCGTGGCACGGCCCGAACCTTCGCAGTTCGATCCGCGGCGTGACGCACCGTGAGGCGGCATGGCGACCAAAAGCCGGCCGCCATAATATATGGGAAATTGTCGTTCATGCGGCATACTGGAAATACGCAGTCCGCCGAAGGCTCATGGGCGAGAAGGTGAAATCATTTCCACTCAAGGGAAGGAATTGGTTTGAACGGCCGGACAAATTGTCGGGCGGCGCGTGGCGGGAAGATCGAAGACTTCTTGAAGATTGCCACCGCAGGCTGCGTGCGGCGGTGCAAGAGCTGAACCGGAAAGATCTCGGGAGGAAATCAACCGGCAGCAGAGTGACAAACGCGGTGATGATCGCCGGGATCGCGGCGCACGATGTGTATCACGCCGGTCAGATTCAATTGTTGAAGCGGCTTATGCAATGAATGCACAAAAGGGGATTCTGATCGGAAAGAAATGGGCGACAGTCCTGAAAAATTGAGCGATTCGAAGCCGAGATGCGGATGGGCGGGTTCCGATCCCGTGTATATCGACTACCATGACCGGGAATGGGGTGTCCCTGTCCACAATGACCGGAAGATGTTTGAGATGTTGGTTCTCGAGGGCGCCCAGGCAGGTTTAAGCTGGATAACGGTGTTGCGGAAACGGGAGAACTACCGAAAGGCGTTCGAAGACTTCGATCCGGAAAAAGTCGCCCGCTATGGCAAAAGGAAAGTTGAGCAATTGCTTGGGAACGAAGGAATCATCCGGAACAGGCTGAAGATTGAATCGGCGATCCAGAACGCAAAGGCATTTCTGGAAGTGCAGTCCGAATTTGGGAGTTTCGATCGTTACATCTGGCAGTTTGTCG
>VBOC01000007.1:23161-25650 GCA_005877655.1 Ignavibacteria bacterium | reverse complement strand
CGCAAATTTACGGCAACGGAGGGGATTACAGGAAGGCCGCTGAAGCTCTCAAGGGGATGCTGGAAATCGATCCGGGCAACTTCGAGATCAAGAAGGCGCTTGGAGATGCCTACCTTCGGGCTGACAGCACAGGCGCCGCTCTCCGCATCTACAACGAGCTTGTGGAGATTAATCCCGAAAACCTTGAGCTCCGGGCCGCGATCGCGCACGCCTACCTGACAAAACAAGACTATGATCGGGCGGCGGAACAGTTCGAGAGCGTTCTAACGAGGGATTCTCTCTCTCTCGACGATCAACTTCGCTTCGGCCAGGTTTTTCTGTCGGCCGTTCAGAAAGACTCGCTCGTCGCCCCGTACGCCGCAAAGCTTTTTGAAAGAATACAGAAAAGATATCCCAAGGACTGGCGCCCGTATTGGTTCCTCGGCGCAGTCGACAACATAATCAAAAATGATTCAGTGGCGGTCCGGAACTTTCAAAAGGTGAAGGAGCTCGCGAGCTGGAACGCGGACGGCTGGGTCGGGATCGCATCCGTTTACTACGACAGGGGCCGATTCGACGATGCCATCCAGGTCCTGTCCGAAGCAAAGAAGGTGATTCCGGAGGAGTTTCGGATTCAATTTCTGCTCGGGGTTTCGTACCAGAGAATTCACAAATTGACCGACGCCGCATACTACCTCGAGAAAGCGGTGCAGCTCAACGAAAAGAGCGTCGATGCTTTGAGCGCCCTCGCACTGGTGTACGACGAGATGAAACGGCCGGAGGAATCCGACACCATCTATGAGCATGCGCTCCGGATGGACGCGCACAATAACCTGCTCTTGAACAACTACGCGTACAGCCTCGCCGAGCGGGGGCTGCAGCTGCCGAGGGCGCTGCAGATGGCGAAAGAAGCGGTTGCCGAGCAGCCGACGAATCAATCCTATCTCGATACCTATGGTTGGGTCTACTTCCGCATGGAGCGGTATGACGAGGCCGAGCGATATGTCCGGAAGGCAATCGAGCTCGGCAGCAAGAGCGCCGTCATCCACGAACACCTCGGGGACATTTATTATAAATTGTCCCGGAAGGACCGAGCGATGGAGCTCTGGCAGAAGGCGCTCGAGCTGGATGCTTCCAACGCGGCGCTGAAGGAGAAGATCCAACGGGGCAGTCTGTGAGGGGCCGGCACTACGGGCTCCCACTTATCGTCCTTCTGATGTTGGTGACCGGTTGCGCCCCCGCTCTTAAGACAGCCAGGGAACGCCCTCTGGCCGTCGAGGAAATCCTTCGCCGGGTCCATGAACGCAACGAGGCAGTCCGAACGCTCAAGGGTGGAGGCACGATAACGGTCGAAGCGCCCGAGGGATCGAACTCGGGATTTTTCACCGCTTCGTTAAAAAAGCCCGACTCTCTCCTCGTAGAATTCAAGGGACCGTTCGGCATTCACGTCGGGACGCTGCTTCTTTCACGGGAACGCTTCGTCTTTTTCAACAGGATGCAGAATAGAGCAGTCATCGGGAGGCCCGACGGGAGAACTCTCCAGTCGATGTTCAAATTAAAAATGGATTTCGACCAGATCCTCAATGCATTCACGGGCGAATTCCCCGAAGCTTCCCCGGCAGACACGCTTTCGGGTTTCAGCATTGAGGATAACGAGTACGTGCTTCGATACAGGAATCCCGCGAACGGGACCGAATATAGAATCGACGGCGACGCCTTCGTCGTGCGCACATACACCGTCACAGACACCCCGGGCGATCCGAGCGTGACTGCGACGACGGACCGTATCGATGATTCGCCGCCGATTGCCATGCCGCGTTTTCTCCGCGTAATTTTTCCCCGGGAGCGAAGAAGCATCACCATCGCCTACGACGATATCGAGGTCAACAAACCCGTTGATTGCAGCTTCGTTCTCCCTCCGCAGGCGCAAATCATACAGCGCTGATGAACGCCCGAGCCATTTCAATCGGCCTGCTCCTGCTTCTCGTCAGTTTTGGCCCGGAGTCTGTCGCGCAGCGCGATGATCTCAGGAAGAAGCGGTCCGACCTGGAGAAGCTCAGGAGGGACATCGATACTTATGAGCAGAAGATTAAACAGAAGGAACGGAAAGAACATTCGACGCTGGAGCTGCTCGACAGCTACGATCATCAGGCGTCGCTGCTCCGCAAGCTTATCAACAGGCTCCGTGATGAGGGAACAGCCCTCCAGCATGATATCAACCACACCCGCAGCCTTATCGGCGGGCTCAACGACCGGGTTTCATTCCTCAAAGACCAGTATGCGCAGTACGTGGCAGCGGCGTACAAGTTCGGCCGGACGTACGATCTGGAGCTTCTCCTGACGGCCGGGTCGCTCAATGAAATGCTTATACGCTCGGAATATCTGAAACGGTTTTCAGAGCAGCGCCGCAGCGATATCGGCGAGATTTCCGGCCAGCGCGTGGACCTCGAAGCCCAGCGTGCGAGATTGCAGCAGCAACTGCTCAGCCAGCGCGAGTTGATCGCCGAGAA
>VBOC01000007.1:0-23028 GCA_005877655.1 Ignavibacteria bacterium | reverse complement strand
CTGGAGCAACTGATTGCCGGATTGATCGAGCGGGATCGTGCCAAGATCCGAAAGCCGAAACCTCCGGCTGCGAAGCCCCGCGAAACGGCGACGCCCCCGGTCGCTACGGGACAAAATCCCGCTGTGGCGGGACGGGACCGCGACACGCGTCAGGAGTCCGCCATGGGTCAGGGCCTGCGGCGCGGGAGTCTTCCCTGGCCTGTCTCCCGGGGGAAAATTGTTTCGCGCTTCGGCGTCCAGCAGAATCCGGCGCTTCACACCGTAACGCAGAATAACGGCATCGACATCGATGTCCCCTCCGGCACGTATGTGGACGCGGTCGCCGACGGTGAAGTATCCACCATCTGGTGGCTCCCATCATTCGGCAATCTCGTGATCATGAATCATCAGAACGGATACAGAACCGTGTACGCGCACCTTTCGGAGATCGCCGTGAACGAGGGAGACCGGATCAGGCAGGGTGAGCAGATCGGAAAAAGCGGCGAGGCGCTCGCAGGCCCGCTGCTGCACTTCGAAATCTGGAAGGACCGCGAGAAACAGGATCCTTTGCAATGGCTGGCCCCCCGGGGAGCGGCAAAGCGCTGAGGCGTTCCGATGGAGCAGTCAAAGTCAAAGCCATTGTATCTCGGTCTCGGAATAATATGTTTCGGGCTTCTTCTCACGATCATCTTCTCCGGGACGTTTGACGCGATCGAACAAGGAGTCACGACGGCGGAATACCATCTCCGGGGTGAATCGCGTATCGATTCATCGATCGTCATCCTTTATTTATCCGGAGACGACATCGCCTCTCTCGGGGGCATACCCGTCAAGCGGAGCTACTATGCCCTCATATTCGACGTTCTTCGCAACCTTGGGGCAAGGGCGGTCGGGATCGACATTGCATTCACGGAGCCGGACGTGGAGCATCCGGAGTATGATGACATCCTCTCGACGGTCGTCGGTAAATCCGGGAATGTGGTTCTCAGCTGCTATTTTCGTTCGCTGAAGGAGGGGGGAACTACAGCAGGCCCGGTGCCGCTCCGTTGCACGTACCCCATGTTTCCGGGCGCGCCCTTTCAGGCGTCGAGCAGGCCCGATCTTCCGTTCAGCAAACTCCTCAACAGCACCGCGAGCCTGGGGCATACCACGATGCCGGACCCCGCAGAGATCCCACTCTTTATTAAGGCGCAGGGAACACTCGTCCCCGCCTTCTCTTTTGAAGTCTTGAGGGTTGCCCTCGGCGTCCCGAGATCCGATGTGAAAATATCAGGGGATGCAGCCCGGATTCAATGGGCCGGGTCTGACATCGAGTTTCCGGTATCGTCGAACGGAACGATCCGGCCGAATTTTGCCGGAGGAAATAATTCGCTTCACCTGATCTCCACAGTGGATTTTCTCAAGGCGTACGACGCGCTCCAGTCGGGGGGCCGGCCCTCCATGCCGATCGAACGGCTCAAGGGGAAAATTGTGCTGCTCGGCATTATTTCGGAGGGGAGGAGCTCGTTTGTCGCGACTCCGTTCTCGCCGCAATTTCCCTCGATCGGAATCCATGCGACGATTCTTCATAATGCCCTCCACGGTAATTTCCTGCGGCAACTCCCGACATTCGCAGGATATGCGCTCTCGTTCGTGATAGCGCTCGTGTGCGCGCTCTTGATGCAATGGAAACGCCTCATCGGCGGATTGCTCGGAAGCTTATCTCTTCTCGCACTGCTGGTGGTTGCCTCGATGGTGGGTTTTGCGTTCGGCGCTTTCATTATACCCGTCGCTCGGCCCGTTTTCTCGTCACTGCTCGTCACCGTGGGCCTCTTGATCTATCATTTCCGCCTCGCTCAAGGGCAGGTTGCCTCACTCCGGAAAGAGAAGGAACAGATTCACACGCTTCTCGCTGAAAAGGAAGCGCGACTGAGGGCGTTGGAGCAGGATCTTACTTCTCTTCAAAAGGGACACCATGAAGAACGGGCAGCGGCCCTGCTGGAGGAAATACGCGCATACAAAACCGAGATTACGCGGTTGCGCGCGCGCGCGGATGACCTGCAGCCGCATTCGGCGCCCGATGAACAGAAGGCAGGCAGGGAGGAGTTTAACGGAATCCTTTTCGATTCGAGGGGACCGATGCGGGAGATCGTGTCATTCGTCCGGAAGGTTTCGGACAACGACGCCACCGTACTTGTCCTCGGAGAAAGCGGAACCGGGAAGGAGATGGTTGCGCGTGCAATCCATCAGCACTCGCGGCGAAGGTCCAAACCGTTTGTGGCCGTGAATTGCGGAGCACTGACAGAAACGCTGCTCGAGAGCGAGCTCTTCGGCCACGAGCGGGGCGCCTTTACCGGCGCGGTCCGGGAGAAGGCGGGCAGGTTCGAACTCGCGGATCAAGGCACGATTTTCCTCGACGAAATTGCCGAGACGAGCGAAGCTTTTCAGGTGAAGCTCTTACGGGTGCTGCAAGACGGCACTTTCGAGAGGGTCGGGGGAAGCAGGACCATGAAAGTCGCGGTTCGGGTGATAGCGGCAACAAACCGGGATCTTCGCCTCGCGGTTCAGCAGAAACGCTTCAGGGAAGATCTCTATTACCGCTTGAACGTGCTCACCATTCAGCTGCCCCCGCTGCGGGACCGAAGCACCGATATCCCCCTGCTCATCGAATACTTTATCGAGCAAGAGTCCCCCGGAACAAAAACGAGCTCGATCGCCATGGAAATTCTGCGGCGCTATCAATGGAAGGGCAATGTGAGGGAGCTGCAGAGTGTTTTGAAGCGCGCCGCCCTGCTTGTCCGGGCGGACGGCCGAGACATGGTTCGCCTGAAGGATCTCCCCGCGGAGATCCTGGCGGAATCGGCGGATTTAATTGACATCGAGGAGCAGATCGTTGAATCGCTTCGAGGCAAGAAATTCTCCAGGAATGCGATCTCCGAGACGGCCGACGAGCTGGGGGGATTCAATCGTGGAACCGTGGCCGAATATCTGCGGGGCTACTGCTTTAAGACGTTCGTTGAGATGAAATGGGATGTGGCGGCCACGGTAGCTTTAATTGCCGCCTCACCCGAACCGGACACCCGGGAGCGAGTCCTTAAGAAGCTGATCGAGTATCTCGGGAATGCCGTCGAGGTGGTCGATACCGCCCTTCCGGCCGAACAGGTTGGTATGAACGCGAAGCCGAAGTACAAAAATCTCCCGCAAAGGTACCACGCATACCTCGATGATGTGATCGGCTCCTTTTACCGGGGAAAATGGAAGCTTGATGCGGAGAATTCCAGAACCATTCCATCCGATGATCATCCGATCCCATGATCATTCAATCCGATCAGCATCCAGTCCGGTGAGCAACCAGTCCGGTGAGCATCCAGTCCGATCAGCATCCGGTCTGATGAGCATGCCGTTCGATGACCATCTCCTTCTTCGATGATTATCCCCTTCGGTAAGCGCGGGAGCGCCCACGATCCCGCATAACTCGCCCTAATTCCCGCACTTCTTCGCGCCATTTTTCTTTGCCCCGGCAACCATAATTGCCGAAATCAAGCCGTCTGTCGGGCACTTGCGGGTCGCGTGATGCCTGGCACGAAAGTTGACGCTCTCCCACCGGGCCGCTTAAGATCCGGCTCCTCCCGGAGCACAAGAGGGAAGTGCAACCGGGCAGGAAAGTGCCCTGATTCGAAAAATTCACCCGGCTGTAGGTCCAGGGCCCAAGGCCCAAAGCAAATCCAAAAGTCTATTGTCCCGCTGCTCTTTCGTTTTTCCAAAATCACGTGCGGGCGTGTGGGAAGGAGCGGCGGGACTTAAATTTATGAACGCGCACGCATTACAGGCATGAACCCTATATATAGAGAGGAGAGCGGAGTATGATGAAATTGCAGATGGTGGTCGCGGTTTTATTCGCGTCGATAGTCGTTGTTCTGAGCGGCTGTTCGACCGGTACCGTGGATCCCGGCCCCGTACCAATAACCGATCAGCAGGCATTGCAAAGTGCTGTTACGAGCATCGATTCGGTGGCCGACTTCTCGGCTTCGGACGAAATGACAATCGATGACAACGGGATGCGGAGCTCCGAGTACGACGGCCTGGCGAAAATCGATGCAAACGATCTTGCGAGCGTGTCCGCAGTCTTCGCGGATTCGGTATATCCGGTCAAGTGGGGGCGGCACATTTTCTGGCATCAGGTGACGAGAAAGTATGACATCGTCATTTCGCCCGGCGATTCCAGTGCGCTTGTGACGATAACGAAGATCCTTCCCGGCGAATTCTGGGTGGGGATCGGATTCAAGACAGCGGACACGGTCGTTGTCGACACGATCATCAAGAAGCCGTTCACACAAATCGTAAAGCGCAAGGTGCGCTTCATCCGAATCGCGCGCACCGGCAACCCGTTCAGAAATTGGGTGCCCGTCGCGATCTCGATGGTCCTCGGGGAGACGCGACCGGATAGTCTGAACCACTTCTCGATTGCTTCGCTCGAGGTCGAGCGCATCGGACACTCCGACACGACATTCACGGATCCGCTCCAGACATGGTTCCGCCTCGGACTTTTCCGCGGTTCCATTCCGCGCTTCGCAGTCGGAGACTCCATACGCGTGAGGGTAACGGTCACCAGTTCCGACGATTCGGCGGAGATCTCCCACCTGCGGTTCGGAATTGCGGGTGATGGAGGAGAGCGCCGCCGAACCGTGATGCGCCTGGTCTCCACGTCTGGGGGTGGCGGAAGCTTCACCAGAGTCTACGAGCGGATCTTCGTCGCAAGGCTTCCGAGATTTCTGCCGATCGGCGTGCTCGCGGCGCGCTTCAACGCGGTCGTCGACGTCCTCTCGTACGGCTCCATCTACGTCAACGACGCACCATTTATGAATGAGTTCTGGGGCGTGCCCTATATCGTCGTAAGGTAAGGATCGAACTTTTATCACTCAGCTCCCCCGCCTGCGCGGTAAAACTTTGCAGGCGGGGGTAGCTTTTCTTAGATTGGATGCGAGGCGTAGTGCAAAGTATGGAGTTGATAGATTTGGATCCCATGAAGCCGACGGTTTTGGTTCGAAGGAGATGCCGGTGGTATTATAGCGCGCCTCTTCTGCTGCTTCTGATGTCGGGCTGCCAGAAACAGGGACCGGTGGACCTCATCGACGACGGTCCTACAATCTCCATTGCGAGCAACGCGACACCGATCGACGGGGCTTTCGGGACGGAGGACATCGACTCCACGAGGCTCTTTCCTCCCGTCGAAAGCAAGGTCCTCGGTCAGTTGATCATTGGGGGCTCCGCATACGATAGCCCGACCCAACATCATGAGGCGTCATTGGCCCGTGCGATTTTCTTCGACCGAAACGCGCCTGTAATAGTCAATTCCGTCACCGTCGGCTACAAGACACTCGATGCGGGGAATGTCAGCATCGATGACGTACCGCTTTTCCCGCGCAACAAGACGCGCCATCTGGCCGGCATTCCCAGCGACACGTTGCTCGGCCTCCAGTATTCGCTTGTGAGCAAAGACGGGTTGGGCGGCCGGGGTTTTCAGTTTGTCGGCGGCCATACCTACCAGTGGAAAATATCCGGATTCGGGACGTTTTCGACGAATGTTCTCTCACCACCGGTGCTCCACATCGATTCCCCGGGACCGAATGACAGCGTGTCGCTATCGCATAATCTCCGGGTCCGATGGACGGGCGGGGGAAATTCAATTCGCATTCTGATCAGCCAGGTGCAGGCGGGCGTTCGCACCCGAGCTCTCGTGCGTCTGCGGCTGAACTCAAATCAGGGCGGCGCCGTGATTCCGGCGGCCCTCCTCCAGATCCTTCGCAATGAACCGAGCGCGCTCCTTACTTTCTCATCGGAAGACACGACAACGACGACCGCCAGCGGCTACCCGGATCAGATCAGGGTAACGACATCAACGACACACAATCTCCTATTGTCCATCAGACCGTAGCCATCGATGAAACCCTTGCCGCCTACCCGCATAGGATTGGCATTGTTCTGGATGCTCATGAGCACCGTAGTGTCAAATGCACAACATCTGAGTTCCGCACGCGCAATCGGGATGGGCGGGTACACCGCCTTTGCCGGCGGGCTCGACGCGCTCGACTGGAACCCGGCGGGGTTGACCGGGCTCAAAGACTGGGAGATCGAGGGCGGAAATTTTCTCTCTCCGGCCGCCACAAGTCATTCCCTGATGTTCCAGCTTGCAGGGATCGGAAAAAAGTTTCTTGAAACTTCTTCCGGGGCATTCCGGCTATCTCCGGGCATCTCGCTCGAGTTCGATGTTCCGTCGACGTTCACGATCGAAGACTCAAGCCGGACGGTCGTGAACAAGTTCGATAAAAAAATCAGCTACAGCGAACCGTATGCGTTCGGAGGGGCTTACCGATTCGGCGACGAGATATCGCTCGGATTCAGCCTCCACCGGTTCGAGAATCATGTCACCGACACGAGGTTCGCGGTGGATTCGAACTCGGTCATCCAATCGACCCCGATCGAATATTCCGCCGGCGCATTCCTCGACGACCTCGGGATACTCTGGATGCCGGATGCGAGGTATCGGGTCGGAATAGTCGCCAAGAACATCGTGCAAGTCATCGATTCGCGCCTTCCGGATGAGGCACAGCAATACTTGCTCACACTTCCGAGGTATGCGCGCGCGGGGGTGGGATACAGCGGTATCGATCGCGCGGTCTTATCAATCGACGGCGATACGAAGAAACAATTTCGTCTGCCGATGCGATAATTCTCGGAATCGGCGGCTCGTACCTGCCGGTGAAGCTCGATCTGAGCTATCTGAAATTTTTTTCCGAAACCGACCGCCGCGGATCCGCAAACGTCAGCACGTTCCAGTCGTCTGATATCACCAGCGTGGAGTATAACCCATTTACCGGCGACCGCCTCTCGATGACCGCGCGGGTCAACCTCGGGGGAATCAGGACAACGCTTGCGCAGATTGAGCGGGTGGATCTGAACGGCGAGATTTTTCCCGCCCTGCAGCCGGTCTACGCCTATCGCCCTCTCGGCAGGGCGCTTGTGCGGAACGCAGCGAAAAAAAAGATTGAGGTGAAGCTCAGTTTTTTTGTCGATAACCTCATGGACTCTCCCACGGAGACCAAACCGTATGAGATCCAGGCCGGAGATACGCTCGGAATTCCTATCTGCGCGGTGTTCAGCGACTCGATCCGGTCGGTCCGTACACTCTCGATCCGCAACGCCGAACTGACCGTGGCCGCGAGGGCGGATGAAGCGGATTCCGACGACCGGCGCCAGAGCCGCATGTTGATTCACGGGAGAAACGATTGGAACGGAGACATGAATCTGCTGAGGTATTTTGTCACCCCCGACGACTCGGAAGTGATCCGGTTTACGCGGACCTATCTGAACCACTACAAGGTACTCCTGGATACGGTGCCGGCCGTGCTTTCAAATTTCGCCAGGGCGAGGGTCATCTTCAACGAATTTGCCGTGCAGCTTCTCTACGTGAACGACCCGAAGAAGAGCGAGGACTTTGTTCAATACCCCGGGGAGACGCTGCGCCTGCGGGGCGGCGACTGCGACGACATGAGCGTTTGCTATTCCGCCCTTCTTGCGAGCATGGGACTCTCGACCGCGTTCATCGACGTTGTTCCGCCGGATCACACGGAGGATGCTCATGTGTACCTCATGTTCGACACCGGCATCAGTCCGGGCGATGCCTCCCTCCTGAGCGACAATCCGAAGCGGTATGTCATCCGGGGCAACGATCGGGGCGTCGAGTCGGTCTGGGTTCCCGTCGAATCGACCGCAATCACGAAGGGATTCGAAGAGGCATGGAAAGCCGGAGCTCAGGAGTACTATAACGACGTCGAAGTGAAACTCGGATTGATCAAGGGATGGGTCCACGTTGTGGACCTGGGAACGGTCAATTAACAGAACAGACGTGAAGTCTTCGGTGCACGGAGAATAAATGAACAATGAAAAACAGCCGCAAAAAAAGGGGGTACACATCATGAACGAAAAGGGATTGACACCAGCGGTCTGCTGCACCCTCGCGTTTCTCACAGCGGGAACGATTCTGCGGGCCGACATCAAGGTGACCGCGGTAAAAGGGAGCGTCTACGTCCGTCACAACGTTCAGGAACAATGGGTGAGCGTGTCGCCGGGCGATCTCCTGAAACCCGATGACTCGATGAAATCCGGCCGGAAATCCTCTGCGACGGTCCTCATCGACGACAAGACCGCGGTGATCATGCCCGAGCAGGCGATCATCGACATGGCGGATCTCCGCACTCTGACGAAAGAGGAGCTGCTGCTTAAACTCGCGATGGAGCGCATACGGTCGGTTCCGGATAAAAGCGGCGATGATGAGCTGTCGATCCCGCGAACCACGACAATCCACGGCTCAAATATGGATCAGCACGCGGCGGCAGGGGCGGTCGATCCTGAAATGGGAACAATGCGGATGAAAGGTACCGAGGTTCTCTTCGGCAACGGTTTCTACGAGACCGGCATCCTGAAGGCCAAGGAACTCTTTCGCCTGTATCCGGACCTCTCCAGCCGGATCAATGACCGGCTGATGGTGGCGAAAGCGCTTGAGGCGCTGAGGCTCAAAGGGGAGGCGATGGAAGAATATATTCAGCTCGGCAAGGCGCAGCTCACGGATGAGCAGCGCACGGCGGTTACAAAAAGACTCGAATTGCTCAAGGGCGAACGGTAGAAGAATATCTACGGCATGGGAGGGTGTTACTCACCGACTGAGGGGGGCACAGCGGTGAAGCAGAAAATCGAGCTGCCAGAGAGCGGGCGGTGATTGAACGAAGCGGGCTACCGGCCCATGAGGAGGCGATCCGCAAGAGCCTTCGGCAAACCGGCCTTGCGAATTTTCTGCGCAGCTTTCTCCACGTCATACTCTGACCTGATGTTGTCGTAGCTCCAACGGCCGGTGTCGATGATCCCCAGGCTGAGACGCCAGTCATTGTCGCGGGGCTGGCCGACGCTCCCCACGTTGATAAGAAACTTCTTTCCTGCAGCAAACTCCCGAGTGTAACCGTCGTCGCAGAATACATGGGGCACATGCGAATGGCCGATGAAGCAGGTCGCCTGCGTAAAATACTCGAAATTGAACTGTGCGTCGGCGACGGAGAGCACGTAGTGCCAGGCATCCGGTTCAAACGGGGAGGAATGGACAAACAGGAGGCCGTCCAGTTCAAGCGTATAGGGCAGCTGTTGAACGAACTCGGCGTTTGCCTTTGTGAGCTCCTTGTTCGTCCACTCTGCGGCGACTCTCGCGAACGGGTTGAAGTATTCCGTTTTCGAAAGATCGAGGGCGGCCTCGTCATGATTCCCCAGCAATATGTGCGGCGTTGCGGCGCGGACAAGCTCGATGCACTCGTTGGGATTCCTTGTCAACCTTCTGCTCCGCGACGACCTCAAGCGATCTCTCGAGAGCCTCAAGATTTGAATGGATGTCTGAAATGATAGCCAGCCGCATGGGACGACGAATGAGAAATGGGAATTCCAGCCCCGCGCATGATTGCGGAGCCAAGCGAGACAATCGGGTTCTAGGTTTTTTGCTGCTTCTTCTTCGCGGCAGGGAAGAGGATGTTGTTGAGGATCAGCCTGTATCCCGGCGATTTCTTGTGCAGGCTCAAATCGGTCGGCGGATCCCCGACTGCATGCTGATAATCTTCGGGGTCGTGCCCTCCGTAGAAGGTAAACGTCCCCCGTCCGTAGTTGCCGTGAATGTAGCGTACCTCCTCGGTTCCTTCCTTTTCGGCGAGGATTGTAACGTTCTTCTTGATCAAGCTCTTCTTAAAGTTCGTCGTCTGTCCGAGAAATCCCTTGATGATATTCGCGTGATTTTGCGTGAGCATCGTGGGAACGGGATCGTACTTGGCCGAGAATTCAAAGAGTGTGAAGTAATCGGTTTCGGGGTTCAGCGTTGCCACCATGTCGCTCGGCGGTATGTCGATGTCGGAATATTCATAACGCAGAGGATTCATCTCTAGCTTGATATTATCGAAAGCAAGACACTTCGAATAATCCAGCTTTTTCTGTGCGTCGGCATCCGGCGGATCTCCGTCGTACATGGCGTCGCAAATATCGGTATTCTCCGCGGCCAGCGCAATATCGTACGTGTCGGTCGCCGAGCACATCGCAAACATGAATCCGCCGGCGGCGATATATTCCTTGATCTTGCGGGCGACGGTTTTCTTGACATCTGAAACCTTCCGGTAACCCAGCTCCTTTGCTTTTTTCTCGTACATGACCTGCTGCTCGACGTACCATGGCGCGGTCGAGTACGAGGCATAGAACTTTCCGTACTGTCCCGTGAAGTCTTCGTGATGGAGGTGCAGCCAATCGTATTTCGGAAGCTTGTCCTGCAGGACTTCCACGTCCCACACCTTCTCGTACGGGATTTCAGCGTATTCCATCACGAGAGTAACGGCATCGTCCCAGGGGAGGAAGTTTGGCGGAACATACACCGCGATCTTCGGCGCCTTCTCCAGCCGGACCGCATCCATGTTGTTGTTTTCAGCCTGAACTTCGGCGTAAATCTGACTTGCCTGAACGCCGGAGAGCTCCTCAAACAGCACACCCCGGATCCTGCACTCTGCGGCGACCGCCTCTGCCCCGTCGAGCATGAAAGAGCCGCCCCGGTAATTCAGGAGCCAGTCGACTTCGATATTCTTGGTCAGCGCCCAGTAGGCGATGCCGTACGCTTTCAGATCGTCGGTCTGCTTCAAGTCCATCGGGATGAGAATCTTCTGAGCATTGACGATACTCGAAAAGGAGAGGAGGAGCGCGAAAAGGAGTTTGCCGATCATATGTTGTCTCCCCTCAATTCCCGGATTCTCTTCCGGGCTTCCGCGGCGTAAATCGAATTGGGATATTGTTCCAGGAGTTTCTGATACGCGGCGATCGCCTTTACGGAATCCTTCATCCCCTTCATGTACACCTCCCCCACTTTCATTAAAGCGCGGTCCAGGAGTATGCTTTCGGGGAAGTCTTTCAACAACCGTTCATAGGCCGCAAGCGCCTCGGCGGACCGATCCAGCCGGCTCAGCAAGTCGCCGGCGGACAGGAGAGCGTCGTCGACGATGTCCGACTTGGGGTAGGTTTGAACAATCGACTGAAACGCGGCAAGTGCGTCCGGAAGCTTTTGCCGGCGCCTCATGAGGTCGGCCTGAGCGTATTCCTTGAGGGCGGCATCGCTGGGTTGAATATTCTCCTGGATAAAAATCTGTAATGACAGGGCATCATTCGTGACGTCGGATGAAGCGTTTCGCGTCAGCGATTTGAGCTTGGTCAGGGCGTCCTGAAATCTTTTCTGGAAATAGTCGAGCTCCGCCAGGTGCAAGGCCGCCGTCTCCTGGAGCTGGTTGACGAGCACGGCGCGGCCCGCCAGCAGTTTATACTGCGCCGCGGCTTTCTCCATGTCGCCGGCCCACAAATAAACGTCGCCGAGCCGGAGAGTCGCTTCCTCGGCGACCGCGGGAATCATGCCGTAGGTCCGAGTAATATTCTCAAGTGCGGCTCTCGATCCGTCGAGATCGAACAGTCTCTCCTGTTTGAGAGTCGCGATGCGGAGCATCGAGCGTGCGGCGATTTCGGTTTTTGGGAACTCTGCAATGACCCGCTCGTAAGCGGAAATAGCAGAGCCGTACAGCGGTTTCGCAGGGCTTTCGGGGTGGCCCTCCGTCCGGGCTTGGCTCCCGGAAAATTTTGTTGTATCTCCTTCGGCGTCGATTTCCTCAAGCGTTCGCGCGTGCCCGAATTTCAATTGCGACATCTGATCGAACGCGGGATATTTTTTTTCGATAACGGTAAATGCCGCTGCGGCCGCGCCGTATGCTCTCTCATTGAGTGCGCGCATTGCGAAATTAAAAAGCTCGTGCCCCTGCGCCTTGGTTTTCTCGTCGATGATCTTGCACACCTCGAATGCCCGATCGTAATGCTTTCCCTCCATGTACAGCCACGAGCGCAACTGCTGGAACGGCAGGTTCTCGGGTTCACTCTTGACCGCTTGTTCGACGACGAGCGTCGCGGCGCTCAGTCCCTCGGCGCGCCCCGTGTAGCTTGAGATGCGCGATTCCGCGTAGGCCAATTGCGGGGGATTTTGTCGAATGAGATTAAGATACTCTCGGGTCGCCTCGGGGTACTTCAGCATGACGGAAAACAGGTAGGCGATATCGCCTGTGAAAAGCTTCGGGTCTCCGCATGCGGTGCGCCCCCGCTGGTAAATATTGATGGCGCGATCGAACTGCCTGCTTTGGAGCATCGCGCTGCCCACGAATCTGTAGGTTACCTCATGGCTCGGATCGACCGCAATCGCGCGCTCCCAGATTTCGTTTGCCTTCGTCTCCTCGGATTTCAGGACGTAGACGGCGGCAAGCTGGGAGAGCATATTGATGTCCTTCGGATTCCTCGCCAGGTACCCCTCGAAGAGCGCGACCGCCTTGTCGTGCAATTTGAGCTGGAGGTAATCGCGCCTTAAGGCCTCGAAGATCAGCAGGTTGGAGGAGTCCCGGGCGTAGACCTCCTGATAGAGTTGTACAGCCGTCTCCAGGTCTCCGCTGCGCTCATAGCTCTCCGCCAGGCGTTGCTTGATATCGGCGGTCCTGCCCTGGGAGAGTGTCTGCGCCGTCCACAATGGGGTAATTGCGAGGAGGATGAGGAAAAGTCTTCTCACAGGCTGAATATAAGAAAAAAATGCTTGCGATTCTATTGCATTTATCAGAACAAGTTATTTAATTATTTAGTTGTGACCGGGCGACGGGGAGCATCCGGAGCAGGGACCCCAAAAACCCGGCAAACCACCATTCATCATTTTGAGAAAGGAGGTCGAAGTGATGCAATCATATTCCAATCCTGAAGTCCTCGTTTCCACCGAGTGGGTTGACTTGCATCGAAGCGATCCCAATGTTGTGATCGCGGAGGTCGACGTCGACACATCCGCCTATAGCGAGGGGCATATCCCCGGCGCGGTGGGATGGAATTGGCAGACCCAATTGTGCGATGTAGTCCGGCGCGACATCATCAGCCAATCGGATCTCGAACGCCTGATGAGCAACAGCGGAATCGGGAATACCACCACCCTCATTCTCTACGGCGATAACAACAACTGGTTTGCGGCGTGGGCGTTCTGGCAGCTTAAAATGTATTCGCACAAAGATGTCCGCATCATGAACGGCGGGCGCAAGCGGTGGCTCGCAGAAGGCAGAGAGGTTACCAGGGAGTTGCCTGCCCGAACGAAGTCGGGGTATAAAGTTCTGAAGTATGATCAGATGTTCCGCGCGTTCCGCCGCCAGGTCGAGGATGAAATGAAATCGCCTCAGACGGCGCTTGTAGACGTACGGTCCGGCGATGAGTATTCAGGAACGCTGCTCGCGCCGCCGGGTCTTCCCGAGACGTGCCAGCGGGGCGGCCACATCCCGGGCGCGAAGAATATTCCGTGGGGGCTCGCCTGCAACGAGGACGGAACGTTCAAGTCGCCGCAAGAGCTTGAAGCCATCTATGCGGGGAAAGGTGTTACGTCCGATAAGAGCGTCATCGCCTATTGCCGGATCGGTGAGCGGTCGAGCCATACGTGGTTCGTGCTGAAGTACCTTCTCGGCTACCCAAACGTCAGAAACTACGACGGTTCATGGACCGAGTGGGGAAACCTGGTCGGCGCGCCCGTCGAGAGGGGAGCGTGACCATGATGCGCGCAGATGATTATCGCGTTGTAAAACAGGAGCTGGCGGGTCTTCAGGTGAACGTGACATCCTATAAGATCGGAGATTCCTACCACTGCCATATTGATAACATCGATCCCGGAGCTACGATCGCCCGCACCGAAGGACTGACTCGCGAGGAGGCGGAGCTCGCGGCACTGGCACGCGCACTGGAGCGGCTGAAGGCAAGACACGGCAACCGGTGATCTTTCAGCAGTTTCGTCACGAGGAGGGCGGGTGTCTTTCTTATATTGTCGGCTGCAGCCGCATGCAGGTGTGCGCCGTTATCGATTCCCAGCATGACATTGAGCCCTATGTTGCATACGCCGCAGATCATGGAATGCGCATCACCCACATCATCGAGACCCACTCGCAGGCAGATCATCTCTCGGGTGCGCAGCGGCTCGCGGCTGCTACCGGCGCCTCGGTATATTTTCATGAATCGGTAAGCGCGGCGTTTCCGGTCAGGCGTGTGAAGGACGGCGAGGATATCCGCCTCGGCAATGTTCTTTTTAAAGTCCTCCACACGCCCGGCCATACCCCCGACAGCATCACCCTTCTCGTCAGCGACACCGCGCGCGGCAGGGAGCCGTGGCACGCGCTCACCGGGGACACGCTCTTCGTCGGGGATACGGGGCGCCCCGATCTCGACGGCGACGCGGGACTTCTTTACGACAGCATCTGGGGGAAGTTGCTGCCCCTGGGCGACGGCGTCGAGATCTATCCGGCGCATTTTGCCGGCTCCTCCTGCGGGAAGTCGATGAGCCCGAAGCCCAGTTCGACGATGGGCTATGAGCGACGGTTCAACGACTCACTGAGGGCCAAGTCCAAAAAGGAGTTCGTCGATCTCGTGACCGCTGATCTCCCCGTCCAACCTCCTCTTTTCCAAAAGGTTCGGCAGTATAACCTGGGGTTTCTGAAAGAGCCGCCGATCGGGAAGACATACGACATGAACTCATTGGAGATTTCGCCGGAGAAGCTCAAAGAAAAAATGGACCGGGGTGAAAAGCCGTTCCTGCTGGACGTGCGCGAGGATTTTGAATACCGTCTTGCCAACATGGGAGGACAACTCATACCCCTCGGCGAGCTTTCGAAACGGTACGGCGAGCTGAACGCGGAAGCGGAAATAGTAGTCCACTGCCACCACGGCGGCCGGAGCCGGAAAGCCGTCTCGTTTCTTTACGAGAAGGGGTTCAGGAATGTTAAGAACCTCATCGGGGGGATCGACGCCTGGTCGGTGAAGATCGATCCAAAGGTCCCGCGGTACTGAAGATCCCGCAGGACTGAACGTCCCGCGGTATTGTCCGGCTCACCGTCCCTGGACTGAACGCGATATGTTCCATCCCCGGGAGAACTAAATGGTTATCGGAGTTCCCAGCGAATCCTCTCCTCATGAGAAGCGGGTTGCCCTCGTGCCCGGGGTGGTGCCTCTGCTCATAAAAGCGGGAGTCAAGGTTCTCGTCGAACGAGGCGCGGGAGAAACCGCCGGATTTCCCGACGCTGCATACGAGGAACAGGGCGCAAATCTTGCGGCCGACCGGGGTCGCCTACTCTCCATGGCCGAAGTCCTTGTACAGGTCCACGGCCTCGATCCTGACGCCAAGCGAACGGACCGGAAGTTGCCGGGACGGGATCAGACTCTGATCGGGCTCTTGAACCCACTCGGTGCGCCCGAAGCCGTGCGCGAGCTTGCGGCCAAGGGGGCGACATCATTCGCCCTTGAACTCCTCCCACGGATAAGCCGGGCCCAGTCGATGGACGCCCTGACGTCGATGGCTTCAATTTCAGGATACAAGGGAGTCTTAATGGCCGCAGGATTGCTCGGAAAGATGTTTCCGATGATGATCACCGCTGCCGGCACGATCACTCCCTCCCGCGTCTTCGTCATCGGCGCCGGCGTCGCCGGACTTCAGGCGATTGCAACAGCCCACCGGCTTGGAGCGGTGATTCAGGCGTACGATGTCAGGCCGGCTGTGAAGGAACAGGTCGAGAGCCTGGGTGCGAAGTTCGTCGAACTGGAGCTCGAAAGCAAAGGAGCAGAGGCGGCTTCCGGCTACGCGGCCGATATGGGAGAGGACTTTTATCGCCGCCAACGGGAGCTGCTGACACGGGTTGTTGCAGAGAGCGACGTCGTCATCACGACAGCCGCAATCCCGGGCAAGAAGGCTCCGGTCCTCATCACGTCAGAGGCGGTTGAAGGTATGCGGCGGGGAGGAGTGATCATCGATCTGGCCGCTGAAACCGGCGGCAACTGCCAGCTCACTCAGCCCGGAAGGACGGTGGATGTTCGCGGTGTTACCGTGATAGGTCCGTTGAATTTATCCTCAACCGTCCCCTACCACGCAAGCCAGATGTACGCAAGAAACGTGACTGCCTTTCTCCTCAACCTCGTGAAGGAGGGTGAGTTGCAACTGAATCTTGAGGACCAGATCATCCGGGACACGCTGCTGACGCACAAAGGCGATGTGGCGAACCCGGCGATGAGGCAATCTCTCGGCTTACCCGAACTCACTGCATCGAGCAGCGAAGAGAAGAGACCCAACGCATGACGAACGAGCTTGAAATCGGCCTTTATATTTTCATGCTCGCCGGTTTTCTCGGCTACCACCTGATCACGCGGGTTCCCCCGCTCCTCCACACCCCCCTGA
Source organism: Ignavibacteria bacterium (assembly GCA_005877655.1). Lineage (GTDB taxonomy): Bacteria > Bacteroidota > Ignavibacteria > UBA10030 > SZUA-254 > VBOC01. Next base: position 6,740 of record VBOC01000007.1, on the reverse strand, counting down.
TGTCCGCCACGAACGCGATTGCCGGCATCTCGCTCGTCGGTTCGCTTGTCGTCGCGGGAGCGGACTACGGTCCTCTCAGCACCGCCCTCGGATTCATCGCTGTGACCTGTTCCTCGACAAACGTGGTCGGGGGCTTTTTGATCACCGACCGCATGCTGAAAATGTTTAAGACTGCGAAAGACCAGGCATCGGACGATCGGGGGATTTTCTCGGGCCGCAGGGCAGTCGCGGCATCGGTTCTACTGATAGGCGGCCTGGCCTTGCTCGTCTATTTGCTTCGGCCGCACGCGGAGAGCCCGGGAACGGTTGCCGCGGGTAAGCTGACGACCGAGGCGTTGCGGTATTCCTACATTGTCTCCGCGGCGCTATTTATCCTGGGACTCAAAGGGCTGAGCTCTCCCAGGTACGCCCGCAGGGGCATGATTCTCGCCGCGGTCGGCATGTTGATGGCCGTCGTCGGCACGCTCTTCCATCATGAGATCGTCAATTATACCTGGATCATCATCGGCATGGTGATCGGCTCGGTCATCGGAGGGGGCATGGGCCTTAGAATCCCGATGACCGCCGTGCCTCAACGCACGGCCCTTTCGCATTCGCTGGGCGCTCTCGCGGCATGCCTCGTCGGAATTTCCGAGTACTTCCGCCACAGCGGCGAACTCAGCAAGGTCGTGATGACGCCGCTCGGCTTCGAGGTGGTTGTCGGCGGGCTGACGTTCACCGGCAGCCTGATGGCCGCCGCGAAGCTGCAGGGACTGCTGCCGGGACAACCCCTGACCTATAAGGGGCAAAACGTCTTCAACCTGGGTCTGCTTGCGGTCATCGTGGGATGTGTTGTTTATAATGTCGTCATGCCGCCGGCGCCGCTGGTGTTCGAGGTGACGGTCGGACTGGCGATCATTTTCGGGTTCTTGTTGGTTTTGCCGATCGGAGCGGCCGACATGCCGGTCGTCATCGCACTTCTAAATTCATACGGCGGTCTCGCCGATGCGTCCATGGGTTTTGTATTGATGAATAAAATTCAGATTATCACCGGCTCGCTCGACGGGACATCCGGTTTTCTCCTTTCGTTACTCATGTGCCGGGCGATGAACCGCTCCGCGATCAACGTGTTGTTCGGCGCGTTCGGCAAAATTTCAACCGAACAGGCGCTCGGGCCGGGAGGAGATGCCAGGGGAGACACGAGAAGCATCCAGCCCGACGAAGTCCCGGCTTTGCTCGACGGCGCCCGGTCGGTCATCATTGTCCCCGGCTACGGAATGGCGGTGGCGCAGGCCCAGCACGGCGTTGCCGAGCTCGCGAAGCTCCTGATCAAGCGGGGCATCGACGTAAAATATGCCGTCCACCCGGTCGCAGGCCGCATGCCGGGGCACATGAATGTGCTGCTTGCGGAAGCAAACGTTCCCTACGATCAGCTGTTTGGAATGGAGCAGATCAACCCGTACTTTCCTGAAGCCGATCTCGCGCTGGTGGTCGGGGCGAACGACGTGACGAATCCCGCCGCCCAGACCAATAAGAGCAGTCCGTTGTACGGCATGCCGATTCTCGAAGTCGACCGCGCCAAGATGATCATCGTGCTCAAGCGCAGTATGCGCCCCGGTTTTGCGGGAGTCGACAACGATCTGTATTTTAATCCGAAATGCATGATGCTCTTCGGCGACGCCAAGGATAGCCTCAGCAAACTCTTCGCCGCAATGAAATCATAAAACAAGAGGCGCGAACACTATGATCACAGTCAGTCAGATACTCCGCGAAAAGGGGGACAGTGCGTGGTCGGTCTCTCCCGATACAAAGGTGTATGATGCCCTGAAGCTGATGGCCGAAAAGAACATCGGGGCGCTCCTGGTTTCCGACGGAAGCCGATTGGTGGGGATTTTCTCCGAACGGGATTACGCAAGGAAGGTAATTCTGAAAGGCAAATCATCGAAGACGATTCCCGTGAAGGAAATCATGACCGAAGAAGTTCTCTACGTCCGTCCCAGCCACTCGATCGAAGAGTGCATGGCCCTGATGACAAGCAAGCGTATCCGCCATCTTCCGGTCCTCGAGGAGAATAAAATTCTTGGCGTCATCTCGATAGGGGACGTGGTGAAAGCAATCATCTCGGAACAAGAATTCACGATAAAGCAGCTCGAGAATTACATTTCCGGCGGCCGATGACTGTCCGACCCGGCATTACTGCGCGTCGCGACCTCTGGTGGCTTCAGCCGCTCCTGACATTCATCGGTCTCGGTGCATTCGTTGTCTACTCAACCTGGGCTGCCTTTCAGGGTGATCACTATACGTACGGTCCGTATCTATCGCCCTTTTATTCACCGGAACTCTTCGGGGATTCTCCCCACAGCTGGTTTGGAGCGCAACCGGGTTGGTGGCCTCATGTACTCCCATGGTCGCCCGCGTTGATCATCCTCTGGGCACCCGGGGGTTTTCGTCTGACCTGCTATTATTATCGAGGGGCGTACTATAAGGCGTTCTGGGCCGATCCCCCGTCGTGTACCGTCGTCGAGCCCAGGCGGTCATATCGGGGCGAAAATTCTTTTCCCCTGATCATTCAGAACGTTCACCGGTACTTTCTCTATCTTGCAATGCTCTTCCTCGTCATACTGGCGAGCGATGTCGTGAAGGCCTTCCGGTTTACAGACGCTCTGAGCGGAGAGGCCTCGTTCGGGATCGGCGTCGGCACGATCGTGCTGGCCGTGAATGTCGTTCTCCTCGGCGGCTATGCTTTCGGCTGTCACTCACTCCGCCATCTGGTGGGGGGTATCCGGGATCAGCTTGCGGGCGCATCCATCCGCCGGCGGTCGTACGACTGCGTGAGCTGTCTCAACCGGCGGCACATGGTCTGGGCGTGGATGAGCCTCTTCTCTGTGGCATTTTCTGATATTTACATCCGGCTCTGCTCGATGGGAATCTGGACCGACTGGAGAATTCTTTGATGGCTCAAATCGAGACGCACGAGTACGACGTTCTCGTCATCGGCGCCGGCGGAGCCGGCCTCAGGGCAGCCATCGAAGCCTCGGCCTCGGGACTTTCCGTAGGGCTGGTCTGCAAATCCCTTCTGGGCAAAGCCCATACCGTGATGGCAGAGGGGGGCATCGCGGCATCACTCGCCAACGTCGATCAGAGAGATAACTGGAAGGTGCACTTCGCCGACACGATGCGAGGCGGGCAATATCTTAACAACTGGCGGATGGCCGAGCTGCATGCCAGGGAAGCGCCGGAACGAGTTCGAGAGCTGGAAGCGTGGGGCGCGCTCTTCGACCGCACGAAGGACGGACGAATTCTGCAGCGGAATTTCGGGGGACACAAATATCCGCGGCTGGCGCACGTCGGAGATCGCACCGGCCTGGAGATGATCCGCACACTTCAGGATCATGGCATCCACCAGGGTATCGAGGTGCACGTGGAGTGCACGATCACGACTCTCCTGAAGGATGACACCCGCGTCGCCGGCGGCTTCGGCTATGATCGCGAGAAAGGCAGATTCAAACTCTTTCATGCGAAAGCGATCATCCTTGCGACGGGCGGCATCGGCAGAGCCTATAAGATTACGAGCAACAGTTGGGAGTACACCGGCGACGGGCTTGCGTTGGCCTACCAGGCAGGAGCCGATCTGATGGATATGGAATTCGTACAATTTCACCCCACCGGGATGGTGTGGCCGCCCAGTGTTCAGGGCATTCTTGTTACGGAGAGTGTCCGCGGCGAGGGGGGGATTTTGCTGAACAAGGATGGCCGGAGATTCATGTTCGAGGACATCCCCGAGCTCTACCGGAATCAAACGGCCGATAACGAGGAAGAGGGCTGGCGGTACACCCAGGGCGATCCGGACGCGCGAAGACCCCCCGAACTTCTTACCCGCGACCATATCGCACGCTGCATCGTGCGCGAAATCAAAGAGGGGCGCGCATCTCCTCACGGCGGCGTGTATCTCGACATCTCGTGGATTAAGAAGAGGCTCCCCAATGCCGAGGAGATCATCAAGAAAAAGCTGCCGAGTATGTACCATCAGTTCAAGCAGCTTGCCGACATCGATATCACGAAAGAGGCGATGGAAGTGGGACCCACGACGCATTACATGATGGGCGGCGTCCGCGTCGATGCGGATACGCAGATGTCGACTGTGCCCGGACTTTATGCCGCGGGCGAGTGCGCGGCCGGATTGCACGGCGCGAACAGACTCGGGGGGAACTCGCTCTCCGATCTTCTCGTGTTCGGGAGGCGGGCCGGCGAACACGCCGCGCGTTTTGCAAAAGAACATGGGGCTGCCAGAATCGATGACAAGCGGGTCGAGGAGGCGGCAAGCGCGGTGCTGAAGCCGTTCGAGCCTGACGGTGATCCGCGCGGCGCGAACCCTTTCCAGGTTCAATATGACCTGCAGGAGATGATGCAGAAGCTTGTCGGGATCGTCCGGAAGGAGGACGAGATGCGTCAGGCGGTGGACGAACTTCAAAAGCTCCGTGAGAGAGCAGTGAGAGTCCGTGCAAACGGAAACCGGGAATACAACCCCGGCTGGCATACCGCCCTTGACCTCGTGAATCTGTTGACAGTTTCTCAAATGATCGCACTCGCGGCCCTTGAACGGAAAGAGAGCCGCGGTGCGCACTTTCGGGAAGATTATCCGAACAAGAGCGATACGTTCGGGAAGTGCAATATCGTCGTCCGGAAAGATGCGGATGGCCGGATGGCGATTTCTCGGCTTCCCACGTCTGAACTGCGGGCCGACCTCAAACTGATCGTCGAGGAGATGAAGTGATAACAAAGGCCACGTTTGGCATATGGCGCGGAGACGCGCGCGGCGGCAAATTCGAGAACTACGAAACAAGAGTGTCGGAGGGCATGGTGGTTCTCGATGCCGTGCACCAGATCCAGGCCGAACAGGCGAACGATCTTGCCGTGCGATGGAACTGCAAGGCGGGGAAGTGCGGCTCCTGTTCGGCCGAGGTTAATGGAAATCCGAAGCTGATGTGCATGACCCGGCTGAGCGACCTTCCGCTCGGCAAAACGACGACCATAGAGCCGATGCGGGCTTTTCCGCTCATCAGGGACCTGGTGACGGACGTGTCGTGGAATTTCCGCGTGAAGAAGCAGATCAAGAAGTTCAAACCCCGCCCTCCCGATGCCCCCGACGGAACGTGGCGCATCGCGCAGGAGGATGTCGACCGGGTCCAGGAATTCCGCAAGTGCATCGAGTGTTTCCTGTGCCAGGATGTCTGCCACGTCCTGAGGGAGCACCATCTTCACAACGAATTCATCGGTCCGAGATATTTTGTCTATGCCGCCTCGCTGGAGATGCATCCGCTTGACACGGAGAACCGGCTGGCAGAATTGAAGAAGACCCAGGGGATCGGCCTGTGCAACATCACGAAATGCTGTACGAAGGTTTGCCCGGAGAATATCACGATCACCGACAACGCGATCATTCCGTTGAAGGAACGCGTGGTGGACGAATTCTATGATCCGATTAAGAAGCTCTTCCGCATGTTGAAGCCGTAAACCGGTGTCGCCAGAGCGGTGCCACGGATCAATCAACGCTCTGCTCTCGTAATGTTTTGGATGGCTTACGTCAGACCCGACTACTGCACTTGTGGATTCTGCACGACGGAAAAGGTAACCTGAATGTTTAAGCTCAAACCGCTCTCCAAAGAAGGCATCGCTCCTGCGCTGGAGAAAGCGGAACGCTATCGCCTCTTGAACGAGCCCAGAGAAGCCGAAAGCATCTGCTCTGACATCCTGGATATCGAACCTGAAAACCAGAAAGCGCTGGTCGTCCTTCTGCTCTCGATAACGGATCAGTTCGGAGACGGGAAGGCGGTTGAGGTTAAGCACGCCCGGGAGCTGTTGCCCCGGCTGCGCGATGAATACGAGCGTGCGTATTACGGAGGGATCATTTGTGAGCGGCAGGGGAAGGCTGTGCTAAGCCGCGGCCTGCCGGGGCATAAATCCCAAGCATACGATTGGCTCCGCGATGCAATGGATTTTTTTGAAAAAGCCGAATCGATCCGCCCTCCAAAGAACGATGATGCCATCCTGCGATGGAACACCTGCGCCCGGATTATGATCGATAATCGTCTCGAACCTGGAAGGGAAGAGCCAAGCGAACCGTTCCTGGAATGATACAGTTTGAATTTTTCGATACTTTCCTGCCATCAGACGATGAGTAAGGCGGAACTAGCGGCGCTTCAGAAGACAATCGTCAAGTGCAGGGCATGCCCCCGGCTTGTAGCATGGAGAGAGAAGGTCGCAAAGGAGAAAGTTTCGAGGTTCATCGACTGCGACTATTGGGGAAAGCCGGTTCCAAGCCTCGGCGATCCTCGCGCCCGGCTGTTGATCGTGGGTCTCGCGCCTGCTGCGCACGGGGGCAACAGAACGGGCCGGATGTTTACCGGCGATCGCAGCGGGGATTGGCTCTACCGGGCTCTCCACAAACATGGCTTCGCGAGCCGCGTGGAATCTTTCTCACGGACGGACGGGCTGCGCCTTCTAGACTGTTATATCACCGCGTCAGCCCGCTGCGCGCCTCCGCAGAATAAGCTCTTGCCGTCTGAGCTGAAGAATTGTAGGCCATACTTATTGAAGGAAATCCAACTGCTCTCGCGTCTCAGGGTAATCGTGGCTCTCGGAAAAATCGCATTTGAAACGGTCTTTCAATCATTCAGGGAACTTGAGCTCACCTCGCTGCCGGTTCGGCCATTGTTTGCACACGGAGCGGAATACGCGCTCAATCGGAATCAAACGCTGCT
>VBOC01000248.1 GCA_005877655.1 Ignavibacteria bacterium | reverse complement strand
CCCCTCGTGCGCCCGGTCTCTACACCGTCACCGAGAGGGTCCAGGGAGGCTGGCTGGCGACGATCCCGTCGGCGGCCCCAAGCTATGACGTCACACTCGACGGCAGCCATGTCAATGTGACGAACCTTGTTTTTGCAAACTTCCGTCTGGCGACGATCAGCGGAAAAGTCTACGACGATGCCAACCGGAACGGGGTTCTCGACGGCTCGGAGTCCGCTTTGATCAATTATCCGATCTATTTGTCGAAGGATAATGTCCAGATTTCGAGGATCACATCCTCTTTCACCGGCGATTACAGTTTTCCGAATCTCGTTGCCGGCAATTACGCGGTGAGCGAATCAATCCGTACCGCCGGATACCAGCTGAGTTTCCCGCCTTTCCCCGGTGTCTACACGTTCACTCCTTTGAGCGGAGACAATCTGGCGGGGAACAACTTTGGAAACTATGTGGCGACGACGAATTCCATGACGATCCGGACTTTCTCGGACCAGGACGGCAGCTTCGCAACCCTGGGCGACGCCAGGCCAAAATCGTGGAACCTCAAGCTGTATAGGGACTCCGTCGCTCCGGGATCACTCTTGAAGGACACGACCGCATCAGCACTGACTGTGGGCAGTCTCGCCCCCGGGGTCTATATCGTCACTGAAGCTGACAGCGCCGGATGGCTCAATCTCGGCCTGGTCCGCGACGCAACCGCGATACCCCGGCACACGGGGACAGATACGGTGGCGCTGGCCTCCGGACAATCCCACGCTATTGATTTTCTCAAGTTCAACCCCGGCAGGCTTGTGGTGCGCAAACTCGCCGACGCCGACGGGTTGACCTCGACCGCAACGGATCGGAACACGATCCCCTGGAATCTTTCCCTGTACCAGGGCTTCATCGCTCCGGGTAACCTGATCCGGAGCGTCGCTTCGGCCGAAAGCCTTTTCGTGGATAGTCTTCCGAAGGGCACGTATGTCGCGGTAGAATCCGACAGCGCGGGTTGGAAGCACATCGGAACCCTGGCCGGACCCTCGGGCGGCGTCGTGAGTGAGAGTAGTTCGGTGAGCTCGAAGCAATTCACCCTAAGTGCGGTTGTCCCCTACCGGGTGGATTTTGTCAACGCCAATGCGGGATCCCTGGAGGCCCGGACCACAAGAGACACAGACGGCCGTTTCGCCACGGGGGGCGACAGGAAGGTCATCGGCTGGCCTCTCAAATTGTACAAAGGAACTGTCTCACCGGCAAACCTGATCGCCAGCGTTAATGCCGAGAGCCTGATTGCGTCGAACATCGGCCCGGGGGTGTATGTCGTGGTCGAATCAGACAGCACCGGCTGGTCGCATCTTGGGACAACCCTCGACGGATCAGATTCGGCGGGCTCTCAGCACTCCATATCCATCAATGTCGTGAGGAACCACAAGAGTGTTCTTCAATTCGCGAACTATTACACAAGAAACCGCAAGGTGTGGACCGCCTCCGCCGACTGCGAGTGGGGGAATGCCAGGAACTGGAATCCACAGGACGTACCGCAGCCGCCGGACACGGTGGTCATACCGGTTACTTCAAGGCCCTGCGTCCCGGTGGCCCCGCCTCACACGTCTGTGGCCTCGATCTCGATCGATCCGGGCGCCGCTCTCAGGATTCCGCCCAACGATACATTGTTCGTAGCCGGCGACGTCAGGGTGGACGGAACGCTCCTGGGCGATCCGCTCGATTCATCCGTCATTGTGATTTCCGGAAATTGGATCGTTCATGGGTTCTTCGACGCCGCGCTGTCACGTCTGGTGTTTGCCTCAAATCTCGACCAGACAATGAGCGGGGGTTCATACTTCAGCCTGCAGATCGGGCGCGACTCGACCGCAACAGGCGGCAGGGTCTCGATCCTGGGCAAGACCAGGATCGGCGGGACACTCACGCTGCACAAGGATCTGACAATCGTCCAGGATACGCTGTTCATGCTGAACGATTCGCCCGGTGCGGAGGAGGGCGCCGGCTCGCTCAAGACCGGGACGATACAGCGCGTCATACGGCTCAATACGCCACAACCCTATCCCTTTGGGAGCCGGAACTGCCGCGTGGAGTTCCATGATGGGGTGAGCAACCCCGGGAAAATCACCGTGGGGATTTTTTCCGATCGATTGCCGACGGACTTCGGATCATCCTGGTCGCCGGTAGGCGGTGTGGCAGACAGCGCTTCAAACACGGTCACGCTCGACAGCGTGCGAAAATTCTCCCGGCTCACATCCTGGGCATTCGGAATTAATCAATCGGGCATCGGCCTGCCCATCGTACGCAGGACGTACACCATCGACGCTCATGGCGACACCGGATTTTCCGCCCGCCTTGCGCTGCATTACAATCAATCGGAAGTCCCGGTCGGCGTGGATGAGAGCTCCCTCATCCTCCTCCAACAGAATTTCGCGGTGCGGGACTCGGTTGCCGCAGGATGGAATATGGTTTCGGTGCCGGTCACCCCGCACGTCCTCCTGAAGTCGGCGATTTTTGCCAATGCTTCATCGCCGGCCTTCATGTACTCTCCCGCGTCGGGCTACACTGTCCAGGATACTCTGAAACCGGGTGTCGGATACTGGCTCAGATTCAACTCGCCGCAACTCGTGGACGTCCCCGGCGAGATGATTACACAGGATACGGTCGACCTTGCGGAGGGCTGGAATCTGGTTGGAACACCGAGCTTCGTGGCTGATGTCGGCCAGATTTCCACATCACCCGCGACGATCGTTTCGAGCAAGTTCTTCGGATATGGGGGCGGCTATTACATCGCAAATACGTTCAGACCGTTGAAGTCCTATTGGGTCAAGACCTCTCACTCCGGAAAGTTATTCGTGCCGGCCGCTTCGTCGCAGTACCTCGGAAAGACCGAGGCGCCGATCTCCGGCCTCTCATCGAGGAAGGATCTGAGTACTTTCAGCTTCCTCGATGCAGCCGGTCACGGACAATCGCTCTATTTCGGGAGTGCACGAGACATCAATCCAGAAATGTTTGAAATGCCGCCGCAGCCTCCTTCGGAATCGTTCGATGTCAGATTCGGCTCCAACAAGATGCTGGAGATCTATCCGCAGGACTCCAGGGAAATTCGTGAACTCCATATTCTGATGCAGGCGCCCGTCTATCCGCTCAGGATCAGCTGGCAGTTGGCCAATTCACCCCGGGAGCGGGTGACTTTAACCGACGATGCCGGCGGCAAACTCATCGGTAAGAGGATTCTGCAACAGGAGGGAACGATGCTTGTGGAGAACCCGGCCCTCCATCGCCTTTTCCTCAGGATCGATGAAGGCAGGCAGATCCCCGTGGCATTCAGTTTGAAGCAGTGCTACCCGAATCCCTTTAACCCCAGGACAACGATCGAATTCGATATTCCGAACCCCGCACGGGTGAGCCTGATAGTTTACGACCTTCTCGGGAAAGAAGTGGCAGTTCTTGCGGAGAATCGGGATTACGATTCGGGCACCTACACGCTACAGTTCGATGCTTCGCCGTACGCGAGCGGGGTGTATTTCTATCGATTGACTGCCCGGAGTCGCGAAAACATGTACCAAAAGGTTCTGAAGATGATCCTGCTGAGATAGACCTCGCCTGGACCCATCGTCCAAACTGATTACTAGGACCTGCAAACTGCGCCGTTGTCAATAAGTCCCGGCGTCATACCGGCGCAGCTCCCCCCGACGTTATCCACATTTTATGCACAATTAAGCGCTCCCGATGCCGCAGGAACGCAAAAAAGTGGGTAAGCTGTGAATTAATCTATTTCACTCGCGCGCGATAATTTCAGGCGTCCGGAATGGAGCGAATGGCCTATCCCATCCTCTACGTCTCATCGCCCTCCGCTTGTTGAATTCAATCCGGCTGGTTGCCGGTCATCGTAGAGTCTTACCTCCAGAGCGTCAGTATGATCGAACAGACCATGATTCCCAAAAGCGGATAGCCGATGTCGATCACCGCCAGCTTGAACGATCTGCTCTCCCACGTGTAGGCGATGCCGATTGTTGACGCCGAAAGCCCCACGTCTGCACCAGCTTTGCCGCCATCCGGGAGCCGTTCGGGGTTTGAATCTTTACCCCATGCTTCTCAAGCTCGCTCGACCAGATCTTGCCGAACAACAAGGAGAACCAGATGGAACCCAGTATCCAGTATGCCGCAGCAGCAACAACGACTGCCCAAACATTTAATTGCGAATAGTAGAGTGATGCCATGTTGCACCTTTCG
>VBOC01000058.1:6833-8179 GCA_005877655.1 Ignavibacteria bacterium | reverse complement strand
TTTCAGGCCGGAAGATTCACAGATTTCGGCGAATTGAGAATTCTCTGCGAGGAACCCGTAGCCCGGATGAATTGCGTCGGAGTTCGTGATCTCGGCGGCGGAGATGATCCGCGGGATGTGGAGATAACTTTCCTTGCTCGGCGCCGGTCCTATGCACACCGCTTCGTCGGCAAACTTGACGTGGAGCGAGAGGCGGTCGGGTTCGGAATAGACGGCCACCGTTTTCACGCCGAGCTCCCGGCACACCCGGATCACCCGCAGCGCGATTTCCCCCCTGTTCGCTATGAGGACCTTGTTGAACACACTACACCGGTTTTAAGGAGGGTCAGGGAGAGGGAAGCGGTCCGCCCAATCACACCGGTTCGAGGAGGAACAGCGGCTGATTGTACTCGACCGGCTGGCCGTTTTCCACAAGAATCTTCGTAATCCGGCCCGCAGCATCCGATTCGATCTCGTTCATGAGCTTCATCGCCTCGATGATGCAAAGGACGGTCTTCGGCTCGACGGTCTGGCCGACTTCCACATACGGATCGGCATCGGGTGCAGGGGCGCGATAGAAAGTTCCGACGATGGGTGAGCGGATCTGGTGGAGATTTGCCTCGGGAGGTGCAGGGGGTGCAGCGGTCTCTGCCGCCGGGGCCTGATCCCGTTGCGGAGCGGCTACGGTCGCCGGCGCGGAATTGTTGTGAGAGTTTTTTGCGACCCGGATCCGTAATCCCTCTTCCTCAATTTCGATCTCCTCGACGCCGCTGCGCTCGACGATCCGGACGAGTTTCTTCAGCAGGGCTAAGTCCATGGCATTTATACTGAAAAATGTTGGGCAAGCAGAACTTGCGATTGTGGATCGATCGACAGGAGATCGGGCCGGTCGATTGACGGCTTACGCCGCCTTGACTCGCTCGATGTAGCTGCCCGTGCGGGTGTCGACCTTGATCCTGTCCCCCTCGTTGATGAAGAGCGGAACATTGACCGTCGCACCAGTCTCAACTTTTGCAGGCTTTTGGGATCCCGTTGCCGTATCTCCTCTGACGCCCGGAGGCGTCTCGACAACTTTCAGCTCGACGGTAATGGGAATTTCAAGCGCGATAATGTCGCTGCCGTTAAACAGAATCTCGACGCTTTCACCTTCTCTCAGGAATTGGGCGCCCGGACCCACGACCTTTTGATCGACACTCATCTGATCGTAGGTTTCCTTGTCCATGAACACGAATCCCGAACCGTCGTGGTACAGGTACTGGAAGTTCTTCGTCTCCATCCGGACGACGTCAAGGGCTTCGCCGGCGCGGAAACGCGTCTCGACGACTTTGCCGGTCCTAAGACTCTTGAGCTTCGTGCGCACAAACGCC
>VBOC01000058.1:1883-6754 GCA_005877655.1 Ignavibacteria bacterium | reverse complement strand
CGGGCTTAAGATCCGACGTGCTCGCCATTACTCTCCTCTCGGTAAATGCGTACTTCGATACCTCCTCGCGAAAAAGATACGAAGAACCGCCATAAACGTCAAAGACTGGCGCTTCCCGGTACCGGCTCATTCGCTTTGTTTGAAAGTTAATCGGACTATTGCTACATTCCCATGCCACTGACCACCTTCGCACATGGTGGCTTCGGCGTGAGGGAGGAGCATGCACGTATCACCAAGAGCGTTTCATTTCCAATACAATGACAAGAGCACAAGTATCTGCGACATGCTTAAAAAGCGTTTATTCACAATCACGCTCATGGCGCATCCCTGCGCTGTGTTTTGAAGTTCTCGTCGCGCTTTTTTTGCTCTCGTGCTCCACTCGCTCCGTCCCCCCTCCCCCGATCCCGGAAGCATCGTTCATCGAGGTTTACGCACAGCTCCTCGTCGCCCGGGAGGAATCGAGGCTTCTGCACTCCGACTCACTCGCCGCTACGTCGAAGCTCGACACGCTCTACAGGCGTTTCGGATTCACACGCGAACAGGTCGAGGGCACCCTCCGGTACTACGAAGACGACCTCCCCCGCTGGAGCAGAATTCTGGACAAGGTAATCCAGCGGTTGGAAACTTCCCGGCGTCAGGAACCAGCGAAACCGGTATCGTGACATCCTCCATGATGAATCAAGGCCCCCATGCGATCGCCGATTGATCGACCCTTTCACACGAGGGAGTTCCGCCGCCGCCGCAGCTCCAACTGGCTGACGCTCGGGTTTACATACGCGGCCATGTACATGGGCAGGTATAACCTTTCCTTTGCCAACAAGGCCCTGGCGGATACGTACGGTTGGGACAAGACGCAGATCGGGACGATCATCACCGCCGCGCTCACGATCTATGGGTTATCGGCGATCTTCAACGGCCCGATCGCAGACCGGATCGGGGGGCGCAAGGCGATGTTGATCGGCGTCTTCGGCGCCGTTGTTTTCAACGCGGCGTTCGGCCTCGGGGCTTATGTCGGTTTTCTCGGAACGGGTTCTTTTCTGATCGCCTACTTCGCCTCGGTCTGGGCGCTTAATTCATACTTCCAGTCATTCAGCGCGCTGGCACTTATCAAGGTTAACTCGGCATGGTTTCACGTCCGGGAGCGCGGCGTTTTCTCGGCGATCTTCGGCTCGATGATTCAGAGCGGCCGCGCGCTGATCTTCGTCATCGGCGGAATTGCCGTGATGCTCCTTCCCTGGCAGTGGGTTTTCTTTATTCCTGCCGGAATTATGACATCGATGGGCTTCTTGACGCTCCACTTCGTCCGGGACAGTCCCGAGGACGCGGGCCAGCCGCCGTTCGACACGGCAGACGCCTCGAGCGGCGATACGGAAAAGGTGAACATGAGGTACCTTCTCAAGAAGGTACTTGCGAACCCGGTGACGATGACGATCGCGGCGGCCGAGTTCTGCACCGGCTTCGTGCGCCACGGTTTCGAACAGTGGTTCCCGCGGTACATGCAGGAGGTCCAGCATCTCCCGCTTCAGTCATCGGTTTTCCAGCAAGGGGCGTTCGTCGTGGTCGCGGCCGGTATCCTCGGCGCGTTCATCGCCGGCACGGCGTCCGACTGGCTCTTCGGCTCCCGGAGGCCTCCCGTTGCGTTCGTGGGATACGCCCTGCAGATCGTCTGCCTGTGCGTCGTGTGGATCGCACCCGGACTCCCGTGGATCATCGGCGCGTTCGTCCTGAACTCGCTCGGGATCAGCATGGTGCACTCGATGCTTTCCGGCACCGCTTCGATGGATTTCGGAGGGAAAAAAGCCGCCGCAACGGCCACGGGATTGTTCGATGGGATGCAGTATATCGGCGGAGCGGCTGTCGGCTCGGGGATGGGCTGGCTCCTGGATCACTGGGGGTGGATTTCGTGGGGACCGAGCATGATCGCGTTCGCCCTGGTTGGCTCGCTCCTCATGCTGAAGCTTTGGAATGCCGTTCCGGCCCGCCGTCCGTCGCCCGCCATGATTCCGGCCGGGGTCGCCGAAGAAGCCGCCTGAAGCGGGACGGCCCGTTACTGTACCTTCTTCACCGTAAACTTTATCGTCGTGCCTTTCGAGGCACCGCTCTCGATCCAGATATTCCCGCCGTGCGCCTCGACCACCGCCTTGCAAATCCAGAGGCCCAGCCCGGCACCCTTGATCTGATTCCCTTCCCCCGAATCGACTCGCGCGTATTTCTGGAAGAGCAGGTCGACTTTCTCCGCGGGGATGCCGATCCCCTGGTCCGAGACTGACAGCAGCATCTCTTTCGGCGAGTAGTCGCTCGCTTTGACGGAAATTTTTCCCCCGCGCGGGGAGTATTTCACGGCGTTGCCGATGAGATTCTGCACCACCTGTCGGAGCTTCGCCGGATCGGCCTTAATGAACGTCACGGTCGGATCGACCTCGAAGGCGATCGTGTGCCGGCTGGACATGCGCACCATCGAGATCGCGTCCTGAATGAGGCGGATCACGTTGACGACCTTGAAATGGTACGTCAATTCGCCGGACTCCATTTTCGTAATGGAAAGTGTGTCCTCCGCGAGCTGGTTGAGCTTGTTCGCCTGGTCCACGATGATCTGCAGATAGTCTTTGACCCGCTGGATGCGGCGGACTTCCTCATTCTTGAGCAGCGCCCTGCCGGCGAGAATAATGCTCGAGAGCGGCGACCGGAAATCGTGCGACACGATGCCCAGAAACTCCGTCTTCACCTTGTCGAGCTCGATGAGGCGGATGTTCGCCTCTTGAATCTCCTCGTAGAGGCGCGCATTTTTCAGCGCGCTTCCGAGCTGATCGCAGAGCGTCTCGAGGACGACGCCGTCGGTTTCGTCAAACGCATGAAGTTTGGCATCCTCCACGTTCAGCACGCCGGCGAGCTGGCCGTCGACCCTGATCGGGAGCGCCAGCTCCGATTTTGTGTTATGGTATTCGTGGACGATGTACCGCGGGTCCGCCGAGACGTCGTTGCAGAGAATCTCCTCATCGTTCTCGGCCACCCACCCCACGATACCGTGCCCCACTTTCTGCCGATACCCGTGGGGGAGAAAATCGCTGAAGTTGCCGGAATGGGCCTCGAGGAGGAGCTCGGTCCGGTCTTCGTTCAAAAGAAAAACGGTAACGTCGAAATAATGAAACGTCTCCCGGATCGATTCCGCCGCGCCGCGCAGAAGCTCGTCGACGTGCAGCATTGCGCTGAGTTGATGCGAGACCTCGTTGATCAACTCAATCTGGGAGATCCGCTTCCCGGCATCCTCAATAATAGAGCAGTTCCTGATAAGCATCGAACAGTGGTCGGCGAATTGCTGCGCGATCCCCGCATCTTCCAGGGAATACGCGGCGGAGTGCGCTCTGCCGAATATGAGGCAGCCGGTTGTCTCGGCTCCCGCATGCATCGGGACGGCCAGAAGCGACTTGATCCCGAGATCGAGGAGCCTGCCCTCGATCGCCGGTCCCGAGTTCTCGGCTGACCGCGTATCGGTCCTCGTCGCGGTCCGGCTGCTCATTACCGCCCCGGCGACGCCCTCATCGGTGAAGAAATGCTTTTGATGAAGATCGGCCGCATCAGTCACCGAAGAGAGGGAGTGGACGACGTAGTGCGTGCGCGTGCGGTTGATCAGTGCCATGAAACAGGCCTGATGCTCGATCAGCCATCTCGTTTCCGAGCGCATAATTTCAAGTATCCGGTCAAAGCTCACGGCGTCGTCCAGCCGGATCGAGATCTCGTGCAGGGTCGACAAACGCTGGTGGAGGGTCGGAACGACGACAACCGGTCCGCTCCCGGTCGCGAGTTCGATATGCCGGACCTTTTTTGAACTCAGACGATTCGCCAAGGGGGTTTCCATGCTTTAATAGCCCGTTCGTCTCAGGATTTGCATACTTCACCGATGAAGAACGGCGCCTCTCCCCCCAGCCTCAACGCCCTCATGACGCGGTCCGCCCCCCGGCGGGAGGCGATCATCACCAGTCCGATGCCAAGGTTGAACGTGGCTCTCATTTCCTTCTCGGAAACCTCTCCGAGCTTCTGGATGAGGTTGAAAATCGCGGGCCGCTGCCACCGCTTCCAGTCGATTTTTAAACGCAGGGTTCGGGGGATCACTCGTGCGGTATTCGCGGCGATACCTCCGCCGGTCACGTGGGCAATCGCATGAACGTCGGATCGTCTTGAAAGGTTTAGAATGGGCCGGAGGTAGGAGCGATGAACCGCCAGCAGCGCATCGCCGAGCCTCATCCCGAGCTCTTCAATGAAATCGTCGATATCAAATTTTTCGAACAACACGGCGCGGGCAAGGGAGTATCCGTTGGTGTGGAGTCCCGTCGAAGGCAGTGCAATTAATGCATCGCCCGCGCGAACATCCCTTCTGTCGTACAAATCTTTCCTCTGGGCCAGTCCCACGATCGCGCCGGCCAGGTCATACTCGCTCTCGCGGTAAAAGCCGGGCATTTCGGCGGTCTCCCCCCCGATCAGCGAGCAATCGTTCTCGCGGCACGCTTTCACCATCCCGCCGATCACGCGCTCCGCAACCAGGGGCTTTAACGTTCCGGTAGCGAAGTAATCAAGGAAGAATAAGGGGCGGGCGCCGCAAACAGCAATGTCGTTGACGCAGTGATTCACGAGATCCTGGCCCACCGTGTCGTGCTTGTCCATCAAAAATGCCACCTTCAATTTCGTTCCCACGCCGTCGACGCTCGAAACCAGGACGGGATCGTGGACGCCCCGGACCTTGACGGCATAGAGGGCCCCGAATCCGCCGATGCCTCCCAACACCGACTCCGAAAGCGTCGATTGTACTTTTTTCTTGATTCTCCGGACAAAGTCATCGCCGGCTTTGATGCTCACACCCGCGGCTTCGTACGATT
>VBOC01000058.1:0-1820 GCA_005877655.1 Ignavibacteria bacterium | reverse complement strand
TAATATAAAGATATTTCTCTGTGAAAATCAATCAATGGTGATTCCAGACACACATACAGGCAAACCCTTGCACTAGTGCCATTTTGTCCCTATATTTTTTACGATTTGATGAAAAATATCCAGGTTCGCGGCGCCGGCGGGGCGTTCCCCGTCGGCAAGATTTTATGCTTGGGAAGGAACTATGCGGAGCACGCACGGGAAATGGATGCTGAACTTCCCGCGACCCCGGTGGTTTTCCTGAAGCCGGCCTCCGCCATAATTAGAAACGGCGAAAAAATCCTCATCCCTCCGATCTCCCGGCAGGTGCACCATGAGGTGGAGCTCATCGTTGCAATCGGAAAGGGCGGCAAGTCCATTCCCCGGGGCGATGCGTTCGGCTGCGTTCTCGGCTACGGCGTCGGGCTTGACATGACACTGCGCGACATTCAAACCGAAGCGAAGAAGCAAGGATTGCCCTGGACTGTTGCGAAGGGATTCGACACCTCGGCTCCGGTCTCCGACATCATACCGGCCGGGGAGATCGGCGATCCGCATGACGTGACAATCTGCTGCAGGGTCAACGGCGCCGTCCGCCAGCAGAGCTCGACTGCAAAGATGCTCTTCCGTATCGACCGGATCATCGAATACCTCTCGTCCATCTTTACGCTCGAGCCCGGAGACCTGATCTTCACCGGAACGCCGGAGGGAGTGGGGGAAGTCAGGCCAGGGGACCTCGTCGAGGCCGAGCTTGTGGGATTCGCGAAGACATCTCACCGGGTGGGAAGCGGATAGCGCGTGCGCCGTCTACCGTTTTTTGTGTATCTGATTGCCCTCGCCGGGCTCATCTCGCTCTTCGGTGCCCCTTCCCACTCTCTCGCGCCGGTCCCGCGAGTTCCCGATCCTGGAACGGCTCCTGCTATGCGGGACGGTGCCCGGGCGAGCGGCACGGCACATGACGCGGCCTTCGCCTTCTCTTCCGACTCGGTGAGAAGAGCGGATTACCTCTGGCCCACCGACGCCGGCAGGGCCGTCACCTCATCGTTCGCAGAATACCGCTCGGGCCATTTTCACGGTGGAATCGACATCAGCACGCACGGACGCACCGGCTACAAGGTGTTTTCTGCGAGGGACGGATATGTCTTCCGGATCCGGATCACGCCCGACGGTTACGGCAAAATGCTTTACATCAGACACACTGATGGATACGTGACCGCCTATGCCCATCTCAAGACATTCAACGGGGAAATCAACAGGATGGCCCGGGCAGAGCAGTATCGGAGAGGGACGTACGAAATCGACCTGACGCCCGATTCCGGCAGCCATCCGGTCAGGAGAGGAGAGCTCATCGCCTACACCGGCGATACCGGTTTCGGCCCTCCGCATCTCCACTTCGAGATCAGAGATCAAGGGCTCAACCCCGTCAACCCGATGCTCTGCAGTGAGTTCGGCATCGCCGACAGGATCCCTCCCGTGATCAGGCGTCTCCTGATCTCGCCTTTGACTTATAATTCTACGATCGACAACTCTCCCTCCCGAAAAATCATCCGCAGGTTCGCCGGGAGAGGCCGCGAGCGGACTGTCACAAACCCTCTCCTTTTGCACGGGACGATCGGGTTCGCCGTCGATGCAATCGACCGCTCTGAAGGAACCTGGAGCCGGTCGGGCATCCACCGTCTTGAAATGTACATCGACGACAGTCTTACGTTCGCCATGAAGCTCGACCGCGTGCCGGCCGCCGACACGAAAGAAATCGACCTCGACTACGACCTGCCGATGAAGCTCCAGGGTTGGGGAAAATTCCAGAAGCTGTACATCGATACCGGCAACACCCTCCCCTTCTA
>VBOC01000006.1:1413-5227 GCA_005877655.1 Ignavibacteria bacterium | reverse complement strand
ATCTCCCGGTATCGAGAGAAACCGAGTACGCACCGGAGGTGTCGGCGTGTGTGCGGGCACTCCAGAGGCCCTCATGCCTGAAAAATTGCACGACCGCTTCTCTGATCGGTTGGTGTGTATCGTTGTCCAAAACGACACCCTGAATCACTCCGTGAACAGGAGGAACAGGCGGACGGTCGAGCTCAAACTTCACGGAATCGCTCGGATTGCTCTCCCCCGCTTCATTAAACGCGGTAACATAATAGAAATAGGCGCGGTAGGGGTAGACTGCCCAGTCCACGAACTCCGTATGACGGACGACAGCGACAGGCGAAAATGGCGATTCATAGGAGGATCTGTAAACCCGATAGGCGCCCGCGTACATCGAAGAATCCCAGTGAAGGATCGCCCCGCCGTACAGGCCTTGTTCAACGCGCAGGTTTTGCGGGGGTGATGGAACTTGAGCCGACAACGATGACACAAAAGCGACGGAAAACAGCACAAAAAGGAGTAAACGAGCCTTCATCAACGATTCCTTCCCAGATTTAGCGACATGCCTGTACGGGCGAACGATTCAGAAAATCAGGACGAATAACATGAAATCCACCCGCAGAATCAACGCGGCTGTATCTCAGATCACACGTATTGCTACAGGAAACGCGAGGGGCGAATCAGGTTGAAATCGATGGGAAAATGCGATGAAATAAATACGAGAGATTAGGTAGGAATGTAGGGAGAATCGGGCGGCAATAATCGGGGTATCGGGGTAGCGCGTGAGAACCGCAATCCAGCGTGGACCAGCTATTCCTCTAGTTCGATCCCCTCCCGTCGTGCGGGATGAGCGCGCATGACTTCTTTCTCGTTCCTACCCTCCGGGTAGGATCGCACACACCGTCAGCTCTGCGGAATCGAGTAATACGGTATCGGGTCTTCAACCCCCGCCTCACGGAACCCGCGAAGCCGTAGCGCACAACTGTCGCAGATTCCGCATGCAAGTTCTTCCGACTGGTAGCACGACCAGGTGCGATCGAGGGGCGCTCCCAACTCTATACCCCTGCGGACGATACCGGACTTCTTCAAATGAATGATCGGGGTGACAATTTCGATGTGCGTGGAGGGTTTTGTCCCGATTTCGATGACCTTGTTAAAGGCATCATAGTACTCGCTGCGACAGTCAGGGTATCCTGAAGAATCCTCCTCGACGGCGCCGATGAAAATCTTGGCAGCGCCGATAACCTCCCCCCAGCTTACCGCGATCGAGAGAATATGGGCGTTGCGGAATGGCACATAGGATGTTGGAATCTCGGCCCGGTTCAGGTCAGCCCTCTGAACCTGGATGGATTCATCCGTCAGGCTCGATCCGCCGATCTGTTTCAGGTACTCGACATTAACGACAAGACGGCGACTGACTTTGTAGAAATCGGCGATGTCATTAAAGGCCCTGAGCTCCCTCCGCTCGGTTCGCTGACCATAATTAAGATGGACGAACGCCATCTCGTACGACTGGTTCGCAATCGCAGCGGTCACGCAACTGTCCATACCTCCACTCACGAGGACAACGGCAAGATCGCGTTTCATACCCCTCTTGTCTCCGGGCTCCATATATACTTGTGCATCTGGAGCTGAAATCTGACGTTGAGCTTGTCTTCGAGTACCCATTCCGCGAGCTGAATGGGCTCCAGTTTTCCAAAGACAACGGACATCAAGATTGGGCAACGCCCTTCGATTCGATGACTTTGGATCATCCCTTTTGCCCAATCGTAATCCTCGCGATCGCCGATCACGAATTTGACCTCGTCCGTCTGTTTAAGCTGCCCCACATTCTCCCAGAGGTTTTTCTTCGTCATCCCGCTCGAGGGGCACTTAAAATCGACAATTCGTTTCACGCGCGGATCGACCCGCCCGATGTCCAGGCTGCCTCCTGTTTCAAGCAGCACCTCATACCCCCCATCGCACAACCGGGCCATCAGCTCGTGCACATTCGCCTGAAAAAGCGGTTCCCCTCCGGTCAGCTCGACGAGGTTGCACCCAAAACCTTGTACGACATCCAGGATTTCATCGACGAGCATCTCCTTCCCCTCATAGAACGCATATTCGGTATCGCAGTAGGAACACCGGATGTTGCAATAGGTCAGACGGACGAAGACACAGGGGCGGCCCATGTGGCTCGACTCGCCCTGGATGCTGTGGAAGATCTCGTTGACTACGAGTGTGTGTGGTTTTGTTTGAATGAGGTGTTCGTGCATGGAAGTGCTCAATTCAAATCAAATATCCTAAAAGGGGTCCTGAAAGGCAAACATTGAGTGCCACAACCCGGGACTTGCTCTTCTGACCTGGATTCCTTCAAACCTCCCTCGCAGATAATTGACTTCGGCGCAAGAATTCCCGCCGGATGTTCAATTTATCTCCTCTTCGCCAGGCCCCGCAGAATTCCTACAAGGCTGCCGAAGAAGCAGACGAGGTGATCGATAAAGAGAAAAGGGATCATAACGAACATTGCGAACAGCCCGCGGACCTGTTCAAGATAGTTGAGGAAGCGGATGTTCATGAGAAGATAAAGAGCCGCGGCCCCCGCCAGAATCCTTCAAAGAAAGGGAATCATGACGAACATCGCGAACAGTCCGCGAACCTGCTCCAGATAGTTCAGGAAACGAACGTTCATCAATAGATAGAGGGCCGCGACCCCGGCCAGAATCCTTCCCCCGTCCTGCACCCAGCCGGCTGCCCATCCGATCGCGAGAAGCGCAATCAAAGCGACGGTGATCGTGGACAGCACAAACATTGGATAGACATTCACAAAGCCCGACTTGATTGATTTCCCCAACTCGCCGAACCGGACGGCAAGCTCCGCAAAACCGATACTTCGATGGTATTCGTTCTTGATGAAAGACCAAAGATTGTAATTTTTCAGATGCTCCACTTCAATATCCATGTTCAGGACTATATTCAGCTTTGCCTGGGCGAATCGTTTCCCGAGCTCGATGTCGTCGTGTCCGTGGCGTGCGAGGAGCTCGACATCGAAGCCGCCGAGCTTTTCGAACGACGAGCGCCTGATTCCCGAGATCGCTCCGAACAGCCAGTCGATGGCAGGGGGACTCTTGATGTATGAGTACCTCACCCACAGGTTCTTGTACTGCGACACGAAGGACTCGTGACGGTGCTTCGCAGTATAAAGACCGACCACGGCGTCGATTCCCTCCTCCTCGAGTTCCTCGACGATGGCCAGTACCGATTCCCGCGAAATGACGATGTCGGAGTCGAGAAAGATGAGAAAATCTCCCTTGGCATTCTGCGCGCCGAAATTGCGCGCGTGGTTCGCGCCGTGACCGTCCGTCGTTTCGAGCACCGTGCTCCGATAGCGCTTGGCAATCTCGACCGTCGCGTCCGTGGAATGATCGTCCACAACGATCACTTCGATATTCTTATAGTACGACCGGCGGATCGCCCGGAGGCAAGCGTCGAGCGTCCTGCTCCCGTTTCTCACCGGTATGATGACGGATACGAGAGGATTATTTTGGGTACTTACTTCCATACTTTCAGGCCCCACGCCCGGACTCGATGAAGCCCGCAACTTTTCGGGCTATCTCACGGGCACAGGTCAGTCCAGGAGATTCTATCCCCAGGAGATTAATCACCCCCGGCAACCCCCGATCGCTCTCCTCCCTGATTATGAAGTCTTTGAGGGGATCGCCCGGTCCCTGAATCTTCGGCCTCACGCCGACCTGATCGGGAGATAGGTCGGTGGATTCCAGCGCAGGAAAATACCGGGCTGCCGCGCGAAGGAATTTTTCTCTACGGTTGTCGTCAAATTTGTACCATTCGGACGTTGGGATAG
>VBOC01000006.1:0-1407 GCA_005877655.1 Ignavibacteria bacterium | reverse complement strand
CCCAAGCTTCAGTTGCCCGGCACGATCAATCGTGACGTGGATTCCCAGTCCGGTGAGCTGCGGATTCGGAACCGGATACACAAGGTGGGAAACCAGACGACTTCGCGCCATCGAGACCCGGTAATAGTGCCCGCGATTGGGATAGATTCGATAGCCCGCTTTGTCGACATCTATTCCAAAGGAGGTGGCAATCCTGTCCGCCGAGAGCCCGGCGGCATTTACGACAAACCGGGATGTCATGTGAATGTTCTCTCCGGTGGTATCCTTGATGCATACATCATAACCCCCACCTTTCGGCCTCATCGAGAGATACTCGATGCCGAATGCGCAGTCGGCTCCATTTCCCCTCGCCTCCTGCTGATACGCCTTCATCATTTCGTGGGAATCGACAACCCCCGTGCTTGGAACAAGGATCGCAGAACGACAGCGGATATTGGGTTCAATCTTTCTCGCCTCCCCCTCATCGAGTAGCTTCAGCCCTTCCACACCATTGGCGACCCCCCGTTTATGGATTTTCTCGAGCTCAGGTTCCTCGTCCTGGGATACAGCCACGATCATTTTACCGCACCGGTTATGCCAGATGCCCAATCGCTCACATTCAGCGTAAGTGGTTCGATTCCCGGCAAGGCACAACGTGGCCTTCAGTGATCCCGGTGTATAATAGATGCCCGAGTGAATGACTTCGCTGTTCCGGCTGCTGGTCTCCTGGCCGAACGACTCATGCCTCTCGATCAGTAATGTACTGCAGCTCCGAGCCGACGTCTCCGCCGCGCACGCCAGTCCGATGACTCCTCCGCCGATGATTAGGACATCTACATCCATCGCAACATTTTTCTTAGAACCAAGGTATGATATTTCGACAAGCGAAGCAATTGCTTATTGAAGAGCAGGACGCCTGCGAGAAAGTATGCGGGAATTCTCAGAACGATCCCGCTGACGATGATCAATCGCGCGATCTCGGAGTATGTTCGTGAGAAGTGCTTTTGGAAGAAAAGCACTTTGCTCTCATAGAGATTCGAAAAAAAAGACGCTGAATATGTATCCGGTGATTTTCGAAGCCGATGAACGGCCAATATCTCATGACAAAAATACACATGATATCCTGCGCGGCGCGCCCGCAGACAGAAGTCCGCGTCCTCGTAGTACATGAAAAATTTGGCATTCATACCCCCCAGTCGCTTAAACACCTCTCGCCTCACAGCCATACATGCCCCTGATACCATGTCAACTTCACGAGATGATTCCGGACTACTTGCCACCAGTGAAAGCGATAACGCATACGGGAGAAAAGCTTCGAAAGTCAGCGTTTTCAATCCGGGCGTCTCCCAGCAAGAGGGTTGATTTCGGCCTTGATCGTCCATGAGACTGGGTCCTATAATAGACGCTTGAGGTGCTCGGTCGGCGAAT
>VBOC01000057.1 GCA_005877655.1 Ignavibacteria bacterium | reverse complement strand
AGCTGATCCTGAAGCTCTCCGATGCGCCGGCCGTACCGAAGGCATTTGCATTATCGCAGAACTACCCGAATCCCTTCAACCCTGTGACACACTTCAACGTCGAGATACCGAGAGCATCTGCTGTTGATGTGACGGTGTACGACGTCTTGGGAAGAAAGATCACGACCTTGCTCACAGGCGATCAGGAAGCCGGGTATCACCTCATGGAGTGGGATTCAAAGGACAGCCATGGGCTTAATGTCCCGTCGGGGATGTACATGGTCCGTATGACTGCCGGTGATTTCAACGCCATCAGAAAGATCATGTTGAT
>VBOC01000056.1 GCA_005877655.1 Ignavibacteria bacterium | reverse complement strand
ATGGTTTTCCTCCACGTGCTTGCATCCCAGCCGAAATTTCAATAGTTTAAACGAGATCGCAACATGATTATCGGCAAGATCAACATACCGCAGGCCATTTTGCTCGCCCCGATGGAGGATGTAACCGATATTTCATTTCGGCTCATCTGCAAGCGGCTTGGCGCAGACATTGTTTATACGGAATTCGTCAATTCCGAAGGCCTTGTTCGCAAGAGCAAGCAAGCCAAACGAAAAATGACGTTTATTGAACAAGAGCGTCCCTTTGGAATTCAGCTTTATGGCGGCGGAGAAGAATCGATGACAGGTGCGGCCCGAATGGCCGAGGAGCTGCAGCCGGATCTCATCGATATCAATTGCGGGTGCTGGGTGAAAAACGTCGTTGGCCACGGGGCCGGTGCGGGGCTGCTGCGGGACCTTGGGAAAATGAAAAGCATCATTTCATCGGTGACCGGTGCGGTCGAGCTGCCGGTGACGGTGAAGACCCGTTTGGGCTGGGATGCATCGACGATCCAGATCGTAGATGTTGCAAAGCTCGTTGAGGATGCTGGTGCGAAGGGGCTCACCATTCACTGCCGGACGCGCGAGCAGGGACACAAGGGCGATCCCGACTACAGCTGGATACCGCGTGTGAAGGAATCCGTGAACATCCCCATCATGGTCAACGGCGGCATCGACACTCCGGCCGCCGCGAAGCAAGTCTTCGGGAGCACTGGTTGCGATGGAATCATGATTGCCCGGGGAGCCATCCAGAATCCCTGGATATTCCGCGAGATAAAGCATTACCTCTCCACGGGCAGCTTGCTTGCCGAACCCTCGGTTGAGGAGCGCGCCGACCTCTTGATCGAGCACCTTCGGCTCTCGATCGAACAGAAGGGGCCGGTTCGAGGCATCACGGAATTCCGGAAACATTACAGCGGGTATCTGCGCAATCTCCCCTGGATCTCTTCGCTTCGGATAAAGCTGATGACCCATACGGCCATCGAGCCGATCATCGAGGACCTCCGTCACTTTCTGGAAAACCTTCCCGACTCCGCGCAACACGAGACCGGCGAAGCCCTTGCCGCCTAGGCGGAGCGAAACCCGGCAGCACGAACCCGACTCTTGAACTCTTCTCCGGCAATACTCTCGATCGCGTCGTCGAATCCACGGCGGCGCTACACCCAGCAGCAGATTTACGAGGTCGCAGCCCGCGCTTCTGAATTTTATCGCACCGAGCGCATTCGCCAGATTTTCATGAATTCCGATATTGAACACCGGCATCTGTATTTTGACATCGAATCGTTCGACGCCCGGGAATCTTGCGACCAGCTGCACAGCCGCTTCCGGGACGGGGCGATGGAGATCGGCGCGGCGGCAATCAAGTCCTGTCTGTCCGCCGCGAGCATGGCTGAAACGGAGATCGACAACATTATTGCCGTCTCGTGTACGGGATACCTTTGTCCTGGCTTATCCTCTCTGCTGATTAAAGAGCTGGGCATGCGCCGCGATGTTCAACGCGCGGATCTTCTCGGGATGGGTTGCGCAGGCGCCATGCCGGGATTGCAGCGCGCGTTTGATTTTGTGAAGGCCTATCCCGAAAGGAAAGCCCTTCTTCTAACGGTGGAGATCTGCTCGGCCTGTTATTACGTTGACGACTCGCTCGAGACTGTCGTTGGCAACGCGATCTGCGCAGACGGCGCGGCGGCAGTCGTCGTCGGGATGAGTAAAGCTCCGGCGGTTCCCAGGATCTCGGGTTTCGCGACGTATCTCGAACCCTCGCTCATCGATTCCGTCGGATTCGGACAGCGGGATGGGAAGCTGCGGATCATCCTCTCCAAGGATATCCGGAACATTGCGGGCCAGCTCGCCAAAAAGGTTATCACGAATTTGCTCGACAGTTTTCACGTAAAAAAAGATGAAATTCACCACTGGATTCTCCATTCAGGGGGCCGGAAGGTGATCGATAACCTGCAGTCTGAGCTGGTCCTCACCGATGATCAGGTCCGCCACAGTAACTGCGTCCTCAAAGAGTTTGGAAACATGTCATCTCCAACCGTGCTCTTTGTGCTTCAGGAAACGATGCGCCACTCTCATCCTAACTCGGGCGATTTAGGAGTGATGCTCGCGATGGGACCCGGGCTCGCTCTGGAGGCCGCGCTGCTCCGCTGGTGATGCACCCCTGGTGCGTTGATCACGCCGCCGGTCGGGACATCGCACCCCCATCTTGCTCGCACGCTCGTTTGAATCTCCCCTTAATTTTTCGTACTTTCCTTTGCTGGAGCGCACTTCCTTCCTTCAACAAACTGCATGACGAATAAAGAGGTTGCGGCCATCCTGGATGAAATCGGTACTCTGCAGGAACTCAACGGTGAAAATCCATTCAAGTCCAGGGCCTTCCATAACGCCTCACGCGTCATAGGAGCCGCGCCGAAAGATCTCAAGGAGCTGATCGCCGCCGATGAGCTCAAGGAAATGAAAGGGATCGGCTCCGGGATCGCGGAAAAAATCGTCGAGCTGGTTGAATCCGGCAAACTCCCCTATTACGAAAAACTCAAGTCCTCGGTCCCTCCCGGTTTGCTCGAAATGCTCCGGATCCCGGGGCTCGGGCCCAAGAGGGTCAAGATTCTCTACGAGAAATTGGGAATCAAAACGATCGAACAGCTCAGAAAAGCCGCCTCCGAGCATAGGCTCGGTTCGATCGAGGGGTTCGGCGAAAAGACAGAGGAAAACATACTCGGCGGGATAGAACAAGTCCGCAGCCACGCCGACAAGCACTTGTATTCGAAGGCTCGCGAGGCCGTCGATGCGATCCTGAAGGTTTTGGCTGGTCAAAAAGGAGTAATCCGCTGTGAGATTGCCGGCAGTCTCCGCCGCCGTAAGGAGGTCATCGGCGACATCGACATCCTTGCAAGCGCCTCCCGTGCCCAGACGGCGAAGATCATGGAATCCTATGCGAAACACCCCGATGTCGAGAAAATCATCGCAAAAGGCGAGACCAAGTCGAGCGTCATCCTCAAATCCGGCATCAATTGCGATCTCCGGATTATCGGCGACGAAGAGTATCCGTTTGCCCTCCTCTATTTCACCGGCAGCAAGGAACACAACATTGAGATCCGCGGGCTTGCGAAGCACTTCGGCTGGAGCTTGAACGAGTACGCCTTTTCAAAGCTCGAGGACGCAAAAAGGGTAAAACGAATCCCCAGGTGTAAGACCGAAGAGGACATCTATAAGGCCCTCAACCTTTCCTACATCCCTCCCGAGCTCCGTGAGAACATGGGAGAGATCGACGCCGCGCGTGCCGGCAAGATACCGGTTTTGATCGAAGAAACCGACCTCCGCGGAACGTTCCACTGCCATTCGACCTACAGCGACGGCGCCAATTCCATAGAGGAAATGGCGCGGGCGGCAAAGGCGCTCGGATGGGAATATCTCGGAATCGCCGACCACAGCAAGATTGCGGCCTACGCCGGGGGGTTGACCGAGGAACGGGTGAAACTTCAGCACAAAGAAATCGAAAGACTAAATGGGACCCTTAGCCGTTTTCGCATTTTCAAGGGCACCGAGGTGGACATCCTTGCGGATGGCACGCTCGACTGGAGCGATCGGGTCCTTGCAAGCTTCGATTTTGTGGTCGCATCCGTGCACAGCAAGTTCAAAATGACGGAAAGCGAGGCAACGAAGCGTATTATCAGGGCGATTCGAAATAAGCACGTGACGATGCTGGGCCATTCTACGGGAAGGCTTCTTCTGGAACGAGAGGGGTATCCGGTGAATATGATCGACGTGATTCATGCGGCGGCGGATAACGGGACAATCATAGAGATTAACGCCCATCCCCTGCGGCTCGATCTTGATTGGCGGTTGTACAAGTACGCAAAGGAGAAGGGCGTAAAGATCAGTATCAATCCGGACGCTCACAATATCGGCGGTCTCACCGACGTGCGTTACGGCGTCGGAATCGCCCGCAAGGGATGGCTGGAAAAGAAGGACGTGATCAATACAAGGGGAGCCGATGAAGTCTCGAAATTTCTCAACCACTAACGTCTAGAACGGAAAAGGACCATGCGCAATTTCTACTGGGGATTTATACTGATTCTTTTCGGTTTCCTCCTGCTCCTCGATAACCTGGGTGCCATCGATTTCAAAGAGTTTATCAGCGACTACTGGCCGCTGCTTCTGATTCTCTGGGGAGTGAGCATCCTCGCCCGGCGCCGGCCCAGGCCGGCAGGGGCTGCCGGGGCGGGGGTTCCGTCGCCTGAACTCTCTTCTCAGATCGACAGCGAGCTGGTCCATCAGTCCAGCGTATTTGGAAATATCGATGTCAAGGTAACCTCACAGCAGTTCAAAGGGGGATCGATTTCTACGGTCTTTGGGGAATCATTCATCGACCTCTCCTCCGCAAAGTTTGCCGAAGGTGAACACGAACTTCGCGTGCACGGCGTGTTCGGCGAATCGCGAATTATCCTGCCGCCTGATGCGGCAGCCGCGGTCTCCGCAAGCTCGGTCCTGGGCGAATTGGTCATTTTCGGCCAGCGAAAGGGGGGATTTTCGTCGGAGATCCAGCACATGACCCCGAATTATGCACAGGTTACTAATAGAATGAAGATTTCCATCACGCGCGTCTTCGGCAGCATAAACGTCTCATGAAAGCGCGCCCGAAAAAACACACCGGCGGTAGGAACCCCGCCCCCCGGAGAGCCAAAAAGCGCGAATCGCCCGCAGACCTCAATAAAAGGGCTTCCTCAATCATCGCCCTGCTCAAGGGACTTTATCCCGATGCCAGGACTGCCCTCGATCACTCAAGTCCCCTCGAGCTTCTGATCTCGACGATCCTCTCGGCTCAATGTACAGACGAGCGCGTCAACAAGGTGACGCCGGATCTCTTCCGGCGTTATCGATCCGCGAAGGATTTCGCGACCGCTACCCCCGCGGAACTCGAGAGGATAATCCGGTCCACAGGATTCTTCCGTGCCAAAACGAAAAGCATCATCAATTGCTGCAAGGAGCTAATAGCGAGCTATAACGGGGAGGTGCCCGACACGATGGAGGAGCTGGTCCAGCTACCCGGTGTCGGGAGAAAAACCGCGAACGTCATCCTGGGGAACTATTTTGGCAAGGCGGAAGGAATTGTCGTTGACACGCACGTCAAACGGCTCTCCGAACGCCTCGGATTTACCCGTCAATCGGATCCGGAAAAAATCGAAACCGATCTCATGCAGATAATCCCGCGAG
Organism: Ignavibacteria bacterium; assembly: GCA_005877655.1. Classification (GTDB taxonomy): domain Bacteria; phylum Bacteroidota; class Ignavibacteria; order UBA10030; family SZUA-254; genus VBOC01. The sequence continues at coordinate 1,420 of VBOC01000056.1, read as the reverse complement.
AAGACTGGATCGCGACCGGCAACCTGCTGATCTGGCACGGAAGGAAAATCTGTCAGGCGCGAAAACCGACAATGATCTGTGCCCTTCCATGGAGCTCTTCGTCCAATAGCCGTAGTTTTCTTGCCTTTCGAGTCTATTCTTTGTATCATTTGGAAGTTAGAACATCAGGAGTGGGTAATATGACTTTCAAGATTGTGCTTGAGAAAGATGAAGATGGGTGGCTCGTGGCGACGTGTCCATGTCTACCCGGATGCATCTCACAGGGGAAGAATGAGAAACAAGCCATCAAGAATATGAAGGAAGCTATCCAGTTGCACGTGAAATCCTTGGGCGAAGATGGTATTCCCCTAACCACGCAAGCCGCTTACAATACCTAACCATAAAGAAATTGCCCGCGGGACGCTACGCCAGATTATCAAGGATGCGGGGTTGACCGTCGACGAATTCCTGAAATTGCGGTAGCCCCTTACCCCTGTCAAAATAACCCGATAATGGGTAGCCCGCTCTGGCTTTGGCTAGGCATACTCACCCCAGATCTTTCGAATTTGATCCGAGATTTCCCCGAGAGTCGCATACGCTTCGACTGCATTTAGAACGTGAGGAATGACATTTTCCTTGCCGCGGGCTGCGGTCGCCAACGCTGAGAGCGCGGCGGCGACCTTTGATGCATCTCTCCGACGCTTGAGATCCTGCAATCCCTCCACCTGCCGCTGCTGAATGTGCTCGTCGATCCTCAGCACCGCGGGAGGACTCTCGTCTGTCGCGATGAAATCATTTACCCCGACGATGATCTTCTGTTTTTCCTCGATAGCCCTCTGGTACTGGTAGGCGCTTTTGGCAATTTCGTTCTGATAAAACTGTTTTTCGATTGCCTGGACCGCTCCGCCCATGCTCTCGATCGCCTCAAGATAGGCCTGCGCCCCGGATTCGATGGCATCCGTCAACTGCTCGACATAGTATGAACCTCCGAGCGGATCAACGGTGTCGGCTACGCCGGTTTCATTCGCGATAATCTGCTGCGTGCGGAGAGCAATGCGCGCCGCTTCCTCTGAAGGCAATGAGAGCGCTTCATCCTTGCTGTTCGTGTGGAGCGACTGGCAACCCCCGAGCACCGCGGCGAGCGCCTGGATCGACACCCGAACGACATTGTTCTCGATCTGCTGCGCCGTCAGTGTCGACCCTCCCGTTTGTGCATGGAAGCGGAGCTTCATGCTCTCCGGCCTCTTCGCCTTGAACCGCTCTTTCATGATCCGCGCCCAAAGACGCCGGGCAGCGCGAAACTTCGCGATTTCTTCGAACATGTTATTGTGGGAATTGAAGAAAAACGAGAGTTGAGAACTGAATGTGTCGATGTCCAGGCCTGCCTCGAGAGCCGCCCGTACATAGGCGATCGCATTCGCGAATGTAAACGCAAGCTCCT
>VBOC01000055.1:7298-7667 GCA_005877655.1 Ignavibacteria bacterium | reverse complement strand
TGCATATCAAACCGCTCCTCTTCTCAATCATTCTGCTCTCATCCGTGACATTAGCGCAGCAGCCATCCGTCCATTACACGCTCGGCATGTCCAAGCCGGTCTCGCATCTGTTCGACGTTGAGCTGACAATCGAACGCCTGCCGGTGAGTGAACGGACAGTCGACTTCATTCTGCCTGTTTGGCGGCCGGGTCGATACCTTGTGCTCGATTTCGCCGGGGGAGTTCAGAATTTTTCCGCTGCCGATGGGGAGGGAAAAGCACTTACCTGGGAAAAAATGGAAAAATCACTGTGGCGTGTCCGGACGGAGGGTGGTTCGCGGATTACTGTACGCTACACTGTCTACGCAAATGAATTCTACCTGCGCACCC
>VBOC01000055.1:0-7202 GCA_005877655.1 Ignavibacteria bacterium | reverse complement strand
AAGAACTGGCATGTGACGACGGGACTGGAAGGCAACGGGCGAAACTTCCCGGCCCCGGATTACGATTACTTTGTCGACTGTCCGATAGAGATCGGGACGCAGAAGGATTTCACCTTCCATGTGGACGGAATTCCGCATGTGCTCAGCATCTCCGGCGCCGGAGACTGGAACGCCGATACGCTGATCCGGGACATGAGCAAGATCATAACTACCGAGCGGAATTTCTGGGGAGAGTATCCGTATAAGCGCTACGTGTTTCTCGTTCATTGCACGCCGCGATCGGGAGGCGGGACAGAGCACATCAATTCGACTATCCTTGGGACCTCGCCCTTTATTTTTAAGAATCCCGATTCCTATAAAGGCTTCCTGAACCTGGTGGCGCACGAATACTTCCACACATGGAACGTCAAACAGCTCAGGCCGAAAGGCCTCGTTCCGTATGACTACACGAGGGAAAACTATTGCCGTGAACTATGGATTGCCGAGGGAACGACTTCCTACTATGACAATCTCATGCTCGTTCGCGCGGGTTTCACGACGCCCGAGAAGTACCTGGAAGGTGCGGCTGCGTCGATCCAGAGCGACCGCCAACGGCCCGGGAACCGCGTTCAGCCTTTGGTTGAGTCCAGCTTTGACGCCTGGATAAAATTCTGGCGGGAAAGGGAGCAGTCGTTCAACCTGGAATCCGACTACTATGGGAAGGGAGCGAACATCAGCGCGCTGCTCGACCTCGACATCAGACATCGTTCTGCCAACAAGCATTCTCTCGACGACGTCATGCGGTCGATGTATAAGCGCTTCCCGCTGTCCGGAGGCGGATACACACTTGCCGATTTTCAAGGTGTCGCGGAAGAATTCGCCGGAAACAGTCTCCAGCACTTTTTCAATGAATACGTCTTCGGAACGGCACCCCTGCCGTGGGAGGAGTACCTCGGGTATGCCGGACTAAAGCTGGCCAAGAAGGATAGCCTCGCGAAGCCCTGGATCGGCATTGCGACCACCGACGCCGGCGATCGGACGAGGGTCGCTCAGGTTATTCCGGGCTCTCCCGCCTACGAAGCCGGCATTGACCTGGGTGATGAAATTCTGGCCCTAAATGGGTATCGCGTTCGCTCCTCTGATTTGGCCGAGCGAATCAGCCGGCTCGCAGAGGGCGAGGTTGTAACGCTCACCTTATTTCAACGCGATCATCTTCGCGAATGCAAGCTGAAAGTCGCGCACGCCCCCGTGCCGGCGTACCTCATCGTCAAGAATTCGGAACCCACAACGCTCCAGCGCGATATTTATAAAGGTTGGCTCGGAGCCCCGCTCGACACAGGCACAGGGTCCCGGTAGTCAGGCAGTCAGTCAGTCAGACAGGCAGGATTCTCGGCTAGATAGCTGCCCGCATCCTCTGACATCCCGCGTACCGCTAGTCACACATCATCTGCCGATCGCCGGTCGAATTCGCCGGCCGGCACCGACCCTGAAAGCCGGCACCGTCCCGAATCTCGCCCGCAAGTGACGCAGCAATCTCGACCGGGGAATTTCCCCGGCCTGCAGTGACCGGATCTTCTCTCCGAATCCCCGACCGTTCCGCGATACCCTCATTTTGAGCAGTTTCGAATGATTCGGTCTGACGATTATCACACCGCATCTGCCATCTCTTTCGTAGATTTATTACATTACCCGTGGAAAGTAGCCTCAACTTCTGGCATGATTCTCTGATACTCGACGGATCGCCTAACCCGGCAACTCGCGAAGGGACCTTCGGCAAAAACGCCCCGGGCCGGCTTATCGTTTTCGAGGGGCTGGACGGTGCCGGAAAGACGACTCAGATTGAACTGCTCGCGCGGGACTTGAGGAAGAAGGCCTTTCCCGTCGTCATCACAACCTGGAATTCCTCCCGCCTCATTTCCAAGGCGATTAAGCGAGCGAAAAAAGCAAAACTTCTCACCCCCTACCTCTATAGCACGCTGCACGCGGCGGACTTCATGTACCGGCTGGAGAATATCATCATGCCGGCGCTCCAGGAGGGCGCAATCGTGATCGCCGATCGATACGCCTATACTGCGCTTGCGCGCGATCTCTCGCGCAATGTGGATAGACGGTGGGTGGAAAGCCTGTATGCTCTTGCTCCAACGCCCGATCTGGCATTTTACTGCACCGCTTCGGTTGAAGAAACACTCGGGCGAATCGTCGACCGCAACGGCGGCAATCCCCCCGGCTACTACGAATCGGGGATGGACGTCATCCGGCAGGAAAACGCGCGGCACTCCTTCAGGTAATTCCAGTCAAGGGTCTCCGCCGAATATGACAGGATTCAGGCTGACTTCGGATTGATCAAAATCGACGCCTCAGCCCCGATCGCTCAGGTTCATGACTACGTATCTTCGATCGTCGAAGAGCATCTGAAAGAATGGAGAAACGGGAACGGCCACAGGACTGGATTCACGCGTGGCGCAGAATTCAATCGTTCATCGGAGGCGTCAAAGGCGAAATCGGATAGGTCAGAGGGGAAATCGGATAGGTCAGAGGGGAAATCGGAGCCTGATCCGTTCACGGCGCTTGTAAAGCATTCCTTTCCGGGCCGACTCGTTGTCATCGAAGGATCGGACAAAATCGCCTCGACCATGCAGACAAACCTCATCTATAATGAGCTCTTGACAGAGGGATACGATGTGCGATTGGCGTCTTTGGGCAATTCGTGGATCGGAATCAAACTCACCCGCAAGGCGCTCAGAAAAACATCACTCTCTTTGCCGGCGAAGGTTTTCCTGGCCGCGTCGGAGATAGCATTGTACTACGAGCAACTGATCATTCCCGCACTAGAGTCGGGTGCTCTAGTGATCATGGACGGATACCTCTCGAGCCTGTATGCCGAAGGAGTCACAAACGGCTTCGAGCCAGGGTGGTTCAAGACGATGTTCCACGTTTTTCATATCAAGCCGGATCTGACGTTCTTCCTCGATGATGCGCTCGCCCGCGTTATTGCGAAAAGATCACCGCCGCGTTCTATAAAGTCTCCCAATAATGCAACGAGGACGGCCACAAATGACAGCTCGGCTGACGCCGGGATCGCAGCGGTCTATCGTGCATTGGCCGGGAGAGATGGCTGGCAAAGGATACCGGTAACGGAAACAGGAAAAGAACCACATCAGCATATTCTTGCAGATCTCCGGCCAATGATTCTCCCGGCGCTCCAACAAGGAGAAACGATCACGACTTCGACCACCCGAGAAAAGTCGCAGAGCTCGCGGTTTCCCTTTTCGACCAGACGGCAGGTCTCCACGGCTTCGGGAAGCGCGAACGGAGGCTGCTGCTCTATTCGGCGATGCTCCATGACATCGGACATGCCTTATCGGAATCCCGGCATGAAGAGTTCACATTTAAGGCCATCATGGAGCATCACTTTGACTCAATCCCCGAACATGACAAAGAGATCGTCGCAAATACCGCGTACCTTCACCGTCAGCCGTATATAAAATTGAAATTTCAGCATCTGAACGGGCTGAACGAGGCTGATCAGATCCTGGTGAAGCGGCTGGCCGCTCTGCTGCGCATTGCCGATGCTCTCGACGAGTCGGGCAAAAGGGTTGTTCACGATATTCGGTGCTACGAGGAGAAAGGTGTAGTCTACTTCGATCTGCACGTTGTTTCGAAGGCGATTGCCGAGCGCGCTGCCGCTTTGCGTAAGGCCGACCTTTTCGAGCATGCATTCCAGAGAACCGTGATCGTCGTGCGCAACGGACTCGAGAAGCGGGCGAGAGCTCGGCAAAGGGCCATGACCGATCAGCTTGAGCAGCACCGATCAGGTTGAGCAACCGGCCTGCCAATTTCCCGATTCTTTAAAAGGTCCGCACCGGCTACCTTGAAGAAGCTCCTTCTATCGATCGTCCTCGCGCACGCAACCGCTTCGGCCCAGATTCCAGAGTTCAAGATTGCATTCAGCAACGAGGTTCTACCCGCAACTTTTGAGCACGCGGGAAAAGTGTGGAAGGATGTTCAGATCCGTTTCAAGGGGCGATCCAACCGTTACTTTCCAAAGAAATCCTACCGCATCAAGTTTCCCGCAAAGCATCACTTCAACGGGGTTCATCAACTGAACCTCCACTCGATGTACACTGATAAGTCGTTTCTGCGCGAAAAACTTTCCTGGGATTTCTTCGCCGATCTCGGCATGCTGGCACCGCGGGCGTCCTATGCCCGGCTCACCATCAATGGTGCATACCAGGGGCTCTACGCGGTAGTCGACAGGGTCGACAAGAACTTCCTCGCGCTGCACGGAAAAACCTCCGCCTCACTCTATAATGCCGGCGGATTTTACTCGCTCGCCGATTTGACCGTTCAACCGAAGGAATTGCTGAAGCTCTACTACCCAAAAGAAATCGGAGAAGAGGACGACTACCCGGATCTCCTGTCGATGCTGGACTCGCTCAACAAAACGCCCGATTCCTTGTTTGCCGTCATGCTCGGGAGGCTGTTCGACATCAACAGTGTCTATAACTGGTTTGCGGGCAACATCATACTTTCGAGCGGGGATTCCTACACGAAGAACTACTATTTGTACCACGACCCGTCCCGCCGATCACAGCAGTGGGTTATCATTCCCTGGGACTATGATGAATCGATGGGGCTCACCGGCGACATGGCAGTCCCATATCCCGGATCGTTATTGAATGACGGTTTTGATTATCGTTTTCCCCCGCTTGCGGGACCGTCAAACGTCCTCCGGGACCGCCTGTGGAAAAACCCGGCGCTTCGAGAAGCGCTGCGCCGGCGGGTTGATACGATTCTCCGTACGGTATTCACGGAGGAACGGATGGATGCGCGCATCGACAGCCTCGTCGCCCTCATCCACACCGACGTGGCGGCCGATTCGCAGAAATGGGGGACATACCAGGACTTTCTCGACAACGTTCAGACCGTGAGATACTATGTCACCGCCCGCAGGAATTTTCTTCTCGCCACGTATATCAATCCCCCGAGCGGGATCAATAATAACGTCACAGTGAAAACAACGAAGTCGGGGGTGGCCTATCATTTTGTCGGACTCGACGGAAGCCAGATCGCTACGCTCTGGCTTTCCCACATCCGCGGGCTCGACAGTGTCCGCATCGAAAGACGATGGCTCCGCATCACGCCCATCCCCGCCGCCGCAAAATTCACGGGAAAACTAGAGTGGATGTATCACGACGCATCTTCGATGGATCGCGAGGTCGGAAAAGCAGTCAAGGACGAGCGCTCGCTTCGCTGCTTCTGGCATGGAACTGGCGGTTGGATTCCTGTCGCCTCTCACATCAATCCCTTCGCGAATCTTGTGACGGTCGAATCGATCACCGAGAAGCAATGCGCCGAGGGAACGTATTTTGGGCTCTTCCTGCCCCAATAAATCAATCCTCCCATCAAACTGACATACTAGCCGGAGAGTTCTGAGAACATCCTTGAGGAGTAGTGACCGCAGATCGTCGCGTGCACAAGATGTCCATCTCTCCGAGCGCGTTCATTTTGAGACAATCTGTTGGTTTAGAGAGACTTACCATGATGGATCGCCGGGATCGTCCCGGTTGAATCCCTCGATAGAGACTGATTTGGCACCTTCTTCAAACTCATCCAAGACCCGGATGTGGCATTGTTATTGCGTGTCAAACCCGCAGGATGACAATCATGAATGTTCAGATAAAGAGTTTCGTACGACGCAGCCTCATGAAGTTCTCGCTATCCCTCCTGCTGCTCGTCGCTGTCGCGGCCCCCAAAGCGTCTGCGCAGGACTCATTCTTGACGGACAGGACCCTATCCCAGCTTCGAGGAGTGTGGGAATATCGAACTTACCGCGACAAATGGACATTGGTATTCGAATCAGATCACAAAATGATCCTGGACCGTGAACCGGCGGACTATTCGTTAATTCCGGAAGCGATTCGTGTTCAGGATGGGAATGGATCGACGGATTACCCGTACAACTTTGATGGAACCGATCTTACATTAACGCTGCCAGACGGCTCGACGCGAACCTACCGAAAAAGCGATGCGGGAGAGGCCGAGAAATTGGTTCATGGGACATATTATACCACAACTAATGCCTCGCTCCCCCGGGAGAGCCTTTTGTTCGACGGCGACCATTCATTTGTGTTTGATTATCCTGCCGCCGGCGATACCGGCGAGTATTCATCCACTCAGGATCATCGAGATCGTCGTGCGAGCATGAGCGAGATTAAGGGCGTGTATCGGGTGGAAGGAGAAATGCTGGTACTTGCATTCGACGACAGCTCAACTTCTGAATCGCAGATTCGTAATCGCGACGACGACAATTCCGTAGCCGATATTGTGTTTCAAGATCAGGTATTTGAGACCATCAGGCCTGTGGTATCCGCGGGCTCTGATCAGTCTACGTGGGCCTCGCAGCCAATACCAACACCCATTTCCGATCCTTACCCTCCACCCACCTGTTGTGGTCCAATTCTTGTACCCCCTCCTGCCCGTCCAATTACTCCGCCTTCGCCGATTAGTCCGCCGGCTCCCTCAAATGCGGCTAAGAAGGCCGTACAAACAGAGAGTAAGCCGCGCGACTTTGGAAATACTCGAAGTACAGCCGGGGCTCGTTGAACGAAAGATTTCTGGGCCCACCTACGCAGGGATGCCTCAACAGTAGCGCCCGCGTTATCGATTAGCGTAAGCGATCTTCCCGCTCTTTCCGCTCTTTCTGCGCTTTACGAGTTAAAATCCCCCTGCAGCCGGATAGTTGACTTTCCCATCAAGTTTTCCTATCATCTCTCAATCTTCTGGGAGCCCTTCACTCGGCAGTTCGAATCGAACAACAATTCAATGCATTCCATCATTCACGAAAGGAGCTGCGGCATGTTCAAAGTAGGATACGCACTTGCCATCGGCGCAGGAATTGGAGCGGCTGTCGGTGCTGTGGCTCAGGATATCCCCACATGGACCGCCGTTGGCATTGCTGTTGGGTTGGCGCTGGGTGTCGGTATCGATGCGCAGAATCGAGGTGCAAAAAAGCCGAATCACGGGGGATGATTTGTTCCCGCTCCGAGGCGAGTCGATACGAAGAGCTCTTTTCTAGATAAGCAGAGTTGAAAGGGGATACCACATGATTCGATCACTCGGTATTTATGCTTTATTGATCCTTACGGTAGGCATACCGATCCTGAAGCTTCACGCCCAGGAGAGTAAGGTCATCCTTGAAAATGACAAAGTTCGCGTGACGG
>VBOC01000247.1 GCA_005877655.1 Ignavibacteria bacterium | reverse complement strand
TCAAGAATTAGAAAGGAACTTGTCTTCCGATGAGATCCAAAAAATAATTGAAACAATCGCTGAGAGTGTAAACTGGTACGATGCGATTGCATACTCGATACATAAAAAAATTGATCTGGTCCAGACAAAATAGCCTCGAAACCTAAACAGCAGGTCGATACACCTAGAGGCAAATGACATCATGAACGAGCGCGCAGAGAGATACCGAGATATTCCGACCCAGGGCGGCATGAGTCTCGCTGAGAACGGACGCCTGTGATGAGTAGGAATGTCCCTCACGAGAGCGCGGAGCTGCACGTCTCCGGCGAGGCCGTCTATGTCGATGACATGCTCGTGCACGACCGGCTTCTCGTGGGGCGGGTCGTCTACAGCCCTCATGCACATGCCAAGATCAAGAGATTCGATCTCCACAAGGCGAAGAAGGCGCCCGGCGTTCATGCCGTCCTTTGCCACACGGACATCCCGGGCCACAACCAGATGGGCCCCGTCGTCAAGGACGAACTCTGTCTGGCGGTGGACGAGGTGACGTTCATCGGCCAGGCGATGTTTCTCATCGCGGCGGAGAATGAAGAGCAGTGCTTCGAAGCTGAAAAGCTGATCGATGTGGATTACGAGGAATTGGAACCGATTCTAACCATTGAAGACGCGATCGCGAAAAATAATCCGATGGGACCTCCCGCGAAAATCGAACGCGGCGATGTCGCAGCGGCGCTCAAATCCTCTCCCCATCGCATCGCGGGTGAGCTGAGAACCGGCGCGCAGGAGCACTGGTACCTCGAGTCACAGGTGTGCCTCTGCATTCCCGGTGAAGGGAGGGAGATCAGAGTGTTCAGCTCCACGCAGCACCCTTCCGAAACTCAGGCATTAATTGCCGATCTGCTCGGCATCGGCAAGAACGAGGCGACGGTTGAAGTCAGAAGAATGGGCGGAGCGTTCGGCGGGAAGGAAACGCAGGCGAATCATACGGCCTGCTGGACGGCGCTGCTCTCCCACGCGACCAGGCGCCCGGTCAAGATCCGGCTCTTTCGCGACGACGACATGAAAATAACGGGCAAGCGCCACCGGTTTCTCACGCGGTACGAGGCAGGATTCGACGATGAAGGCCGGATCGGGGCGGTCAGATTCGAACTCAACTCCGACGGCGGAGCCACGGTTGATCTCTCGTTTGCGATCATGCAGCGCGCGATGCTGCACGTGGACAATGCCTATTACATTCCGAACCTCTCCGTCACGGGGCGCGTCTGGAAAACAAATCTCCCTTCCAATACCGCGTTTCGGGGATTCGGCGGACCGCAGGGGATGGCTGCGATCGAAACAGTGATCGATCGCATCGCCCGAACGTTGGAAAGAGATCCCGCCGAAATTCGGCTCAGGAATTTCTACGGATCAGGCCGAAACAATGTCACGCACTACGGCGAGACCGTCGAGCATAACCGGCTGCAGGCGATTTATAAACAACTCATGAAGTCTTCGGAATACCTCCGAAGAAGAAAGGCCGTGAACGAATTCAATGCTTCGAATGAATTCTTCAAGAAGGGGATTGCGATGTCCCCCGTGAAATTCGGCATCTCGTTCACTACCTCCTTCCTCAATCAGGCCGGTGCCCTCGTGCTGATTTACAAAGACGGGACAATCCTCGTGAATCACGGGGGGACCGAGATGGGCCAGGGACTCCACACAAAGATCCGGCAGATTGCGGCTGCGGAGTTCGGCGTGAGTCCGGAACGGATAAGAGTCACGGCGACCGATACCTCCAAAGTCCCCAATACCTCCGCGACGGCGGCATCGGCCGGAACGGATTTGAACGGGATGGCGGTCAAGAATGCGATCGACATCCTGAAATCAAGAATCGCCGAGTCGATCGCGCAGATATTCACGGAGAAGTATTCCGGAGCTCCCTCATACCCGGGAGCGATCCTCTTTGCGAACGATTCCATCTTCGACTCAAGGCATCCGGCGAGGTCGATTTCGTTCAGGGATGCCATGCCGCTGCTCCATCTCCGTCAGGTCAGCCTCAGCGCCGCCGGCTTTTATAAAACGCCGGGCATCGGCTGGGACAAGGAGAAAGGGCGCGGCAAACCGTTCCATTACTTCGCCTTCGGGATGGCGGTCACGGAAATTTTGCTCGACACGCTGACGGGCCTGCACACGATCCTGCGCGCCGATATACTTCACGATGTCGGCGATTCGGTTAATCCGGGAATCGACCTGGGGCAGGTGGAAGGGGGCTATGTGCAGGGCGCGGGATGGTGCACGACCGAAGAAGTAAAGTGGGACGACCGGGGAAATCTCTTGACGCATTCTCCGGACACTTACAAAATACCGTCTGTCCAGGACATTCCGAAGGATTTCAGAACCGCGCTGCTGCAAGGGGCTCCGAATCCGAGCGCGATCCGCAGGAGCAAAGCGGTCGCGGAACCTCCGCTCATGCTCGCCCTCTCGGCCTGGCTTGCAATAAAAGAGGCGATCTCGGCAATCGGCAACCATGAATTTGAGCCGGAGTTTTCTCTCCCGGCGACGAACGAGGTAATTCTGCTTTCAATCGAACAGTTGAAGCGGCAGATGATCGCAGCTATTTCGCCACGAATGCGGGCCTCAGCCAAGATCAGCCGACCGTTAAAGCCCGCAACCGCTCACCGGTGACATCCTCCTCAAGGACATTTATCCTTCGCAGCCGGCGCGTCGTCACGCCCGAAGGCGTCAGAGACGCAGGGGTCCTCGTGCGGAATGGCAAGATCGCAAATATCCACAGCCCAGACAGGATCCCCTCGAACGTCGATGTGGAGGATGTCGGAAATTACGTTCTCATGCCGGGCATCGTGGACACGCATGTTCATATTAACGAGCCCGGCCGGACTGAGTGGGAGGGGTTCGAGACCGCCACGAAGGCTGCCGCCGCAGGCGGAATTACCACACTCGTCGACATGCCGCTTAATAGCTCGCCTGTTACAACGACTCTCCAGGCGTTTAAGCAGAAACTCTCGGCGGCGGATGGAAAATTGCACGTCGATTGCGCCTTCTATGCGGGTCTCATTCCGGGTAATTTCGAGGATCTTGAACCGCTCCTCGACGCGGGCGTTCTCGGTGTCAAGGCGTTTCTGATCCATTCCGGGATCGACGAATTCCCCAACGTGAGCGAAGACGACCTTCGCGCCGCGATGCCGGCCGTCGCCCGGAGGCAAATGCCCCTTCTCGTCCACTGCGAGCTCGGTTCACCGGCGCCCGGTTCGGCAAAGATTTCACAGTACCGCGACTATCTTTCGTCTCGCCCGCCGGAGTGGGAGTCGGATGCGATCCGGCTGATGATCGGCCTCTGCCGTGAATACGCTTGCAAAGTCCACATCGTTCACGTATCTTCAGCCGACTCCATCCCGCAGTTGGAGCAGGCCCGGGGCGCGGGCCTCCGCCTTACAGCCGAAACATGCCCGCATTATCTTTATTTCGCGGCGGAAGAAATTCCGGATGGCGACACCCGGTTCAAATGCGCGCCGCCGATCCGGGGGCGGGACAACCGTGAACGGGTTTGGGACGGGCTGAGGCAGGGCGCGATCGACTTCATCGTTTCCGATCATTCCCCTTCGAATCCGGCGCTCAAATGTCTTGAAACAGGAGATTTTCAAAGAGCATGGGGCGGAATATCTTCGCTGCAACTCGGACTGCCGGTCGTCTGGACGGAAGCTTCGAAACGCGGGTTTTCGATATGCAACATCGCCCGGTGGATGTGCGAGCGGCCGGCGGAATTTGCGGGAGTGGGGAAGAAGAAGGGGAAAATCGAAGTCGGTTATGACGCCGATTTGATTGTATGGAATCCGGAGGAAAGATTCACAGTCCGGGGATCCGAGCTTTTCCATCGACACAAGATGACTCCCTACGAGGGAAAGAAGCTGCTGGGCGTTGTGCGGAAAACCTTTCTCCGGGGAAAGAAGATCTATGAAAAGAATTCGTTCGTGGGAGAAGCGCATGGCTCGGTCATTCTAAGATCATGAACGAGACACCTAAAACCGACTCCGGCCCGCCTCCCGGGCTGGTCGATCTCGCAGCCGGCCGGGCAGGCGGTATCGTCGTCCTGGCGAACGATGAGTTCTTTGCTCCGAAAGAAAACCTCATCAAACCGGGGCGTGGAGTCTTTGTTCCCGACAAATACACCGAACGGGGCAAGTGGATGGACGGCTGGGAGACGCGGCGCAGAAGGACGCCCGGTCACGACTGGTGCATCGTCAGACTCGGTCTCCCCGGCATCATCCGGCAGGTCGATATCGATACGAACCATTTTCTCGGCAATCATCCGCCGGCTGCCTCGCTCGACGCGGTTTCACTCGAACGGGATTCCGCCAAGAATCTCCCCTCGCTTGAGGCGGCCCCGTGGGCCGGCATCATCCCGCAGTCACCCATCAACCCTGGCTCGCAGAATTTGTTCGAAGTGAACGATCTGCGCCGGTGGACGCATGTCCGGTTGAACATTTTTCCCGACGGGGGTGTCGCGAGACTGCGAATCTACGGCACAGTGGTTCCGGATTGGACCCGATTTCCGGCGGAAACCCTTGTCGATCTTGCCGCCATCGAAAATGGCGGAGTTGCCCTCGCATGCAGCGACATGTTTTTCAGTTCAATGAACAATCTGATCATGCCCGGGCCCCCGATGAACATGGGAGATGGCTGGGAAACAAAGCGAAGACGCGGTGCGGGAAACGACTGGATGATTATCCAGCTCGGAGCGCCGGGAATCGTGAAGAAGATCGAAGTCGACACGACGCACTTCAAGGGAAATTATCCGGATACCTGTTCCGTTGAGGGTTGCTATCTGTCGGATCGAAGAAGGCAGGCGATCACCGATCTCCAGATGGTATGGAAGGAGGTGCTCTCAAACTCCAAGCTCGCCGCCCACACCCGGAACGTCTTCGAGAAGGAACTCTCGGCCGCGGGGCCCATAACGCACGTTCGATTGAATATCTTTCCGGACGGCGGTGTGGGCCGGCTCAGGATCTGGGGAGAGCGAAGCACATC
>VBOC01000246.1 GCA_005877655.1 Ignavibacteria bacterium | reverse complement strand
GAGTGCGTACCTTCGGAAGTTTCCTGGAGGGGGTTTTTCGCACTTTTTGAGAAAGATCAAGCCGGATGAACATCCTCGTCGTCGACGATGAGTCGGAATACAGAATTCTCGTCGGCGGTTTTCTTAAGGATCAGGGCTGGACGGTCTTCCTTGCCGGAGACGGGGAAGAAGGCCTCGATATCCTCTTCCGTGAAACGATCGACATCATCGTTTCGGATATTTATATGCCGGTCATGGACGGGCTGAAATTTCACAAGACCGTACGAAGCAACGAAAAATTCTCGAAGATTCCGTTCCTGTTCGTCTCCGCCTATGATGACCGCTACACGATGGAAGCGGTGAAAGACGCGAAGTTCGACGGGTTCTCACGGAAAGGCCGGCCCGTGAGCGACCTGAAAGCATGGATTGAGTATCTCACGACGCCCGTGGACAGGCGCCCCTCTGCTCCCCCGGGCGAACGCCCGAAGCCCGCATCCGACGATTGGCGTCGCGCCCAGCCGCGTCCCCGGCGGCACTGAGAGCAATTTTCAAACCTGTTGCTCGGCATGATAGGAGCTCCGGACCAAGGGGCCCGATTCCACGTGCCGGAATCCCATCTCCAACCCGATTTCCTTCAAGCTCCTGAATTCCTCCGGATGCACGAACCTGTCAACCGGAAGATGTTCTTTCGTCGGCTGCAGGTATTGGCCGAGCGTTAGGATAACGCAATCCTCGCGTCGCAAATCCTTGAGCACCTCGACGACCTCTTCGATTCGCTCTCCGATTCCCAGCATCAATCCCGTTTTCGTGATGAAGCCACGGCGCCTGGCGCGATTGAGGAGCGTGAGGGACCGATCGTATTTTGCCTGTGGCCGGACGACGGGGTACAACCGTGGCACGGTCTCCATATTATGATTCAGAATGTCGGGCAGCGCATCGAGAACGATGTCGAGTGCGAATTCTTCCCCCCTGAAATCCGGGATCAGGACCTCGATCCTGATCCCCGGGTTTGATGCGCGCACCTGCCGGATCGTCTCCGCAAATATCTGGGCCCCTCCGTCGTAAAGCTCGTCTCGATTCACCGAGGTGATCACCGCATGGCGCAGGCCCAGGAGGCTGACTGCCCTGGCGACGCGGGCCGGTTCGTCGGCATCCAGTTCTGTCGGCTTTCCCGTCTTGACCGCGCAGAAGCCGCAGCTTCGCGTGCAGACATCCCCGAGGATCATAAACGTAGCTGTGCCGTTATTCCAGCATTCACCCGTGTTGGGGCAGCGGGCTTCCTGGCAGACGGTGTGCAGACGGTTGCTGTCGATGATGCCCTTCAGGCGGGCATAATTCTCTCCGCCCGGAACCCGCGACTTGAGCCACTCGGGCCTTTTTGGACGCGGGGCCTCGGCCGCCGGCGATAGTTCTTGAATCAGGAAGTTCATACGACCTGGTTCTCGTCAAAGTTCTCGAGGAGCTTCACCACCGTTTCCAGAAACGAGCCGCCCAGCGCCCCGTCCACGATCCGGTGGTCGAACCCGAGCGTAAAGTATCCGATGGAGCGGACGGCGATCCCGTCGTTGATTACGACGGCCCGCTTTTCTATGGACCCCGTTCCCAAAATTGCCACCTGCGGCTGATTGATGATCGGCACGCCGATCACGGTGCCGAAGACTCCGTAATTCGTGATCGTGAATGTCCCTCCTTCGATCTCCGCCGGCGTCAGTTTCTTCGTGCGTGCGCGGGTTCCCAGATCGTTGATCGCTCGCGCGAGGCCGGTAAAATTCTTCTCGTCGGCGTCCTTTATCACCGGTACGATCAATCCGTTCTCCGTAGCGACCGCTATCCCCAGGTTAATCATCTTTTTCAGGATGATCTTGTCTCCGTCGATGGAGGAGTTCACGAGCGGGAATTGCTTCAGGGCCTTCACGATCGCGTCGCAGATAAACGGCATAAACGTCAGCTTGAAACCCTCCCGCTTCTCGAACGATTCCGCGTTCCGCCGCCGGGCTGAAGTCTGCACGCTTTTCGTCATGTGCTCCGACATTTTCAAGAGCACGTTGCTCATCTGCAGGATCTCGTACTTCGGCGGCGGGTACTTTCCCGCAAGCTCGCCGCTGTCGACGTGCTTCAGCGTCGATTCGATCCGGGGAGCCGCCCGGCCGGCGGGCTGTGGAGGCTGGGCAGACTGAAGAGAAGCGGCCGCTCGCGCCGGTGCTGCAGAGGCGCCCTGTTTCCGCTGTTCTAGATACGCCTGAAGGTCTTTCTTCGAGACCCGGCCACCCTCGCCGGTCCCCGGAATTCCTTCCAGTTCCGCCATCGGGATTCCCTCTTCGCGGGCGATCGTCAACACGAGGGGTGAGTAGAACCGGCCCGGGGCAGGCGCCTGAACCGGCCTCTGCACTGCCGGAGTCGCCGGAGGCGGTGGGGGCGGCGAGGATGCCTTCGCCGGTTGCTTGGCAGCCGCGGGCGCAGGCCCCAAAACCACAACGGCCGACTCCTCGTCCGTCTCGATCTCCGCGATCACCGTCCGGACCTCGACGGTCTTCTGCTCGGGAAACAGAATCTTCGTCACGACGCCGGAGGCCGGCGCGGGAATCTCGGAGTCCACCTTGTCCGTGCTGATCTCAAGAAGAGTCTCGTCTTTCTTCACCTTTTCCCCCGGCTTCTTGTGCCATTTGATGATCGTGCCCTCGGTCAGACTCTCGCCGAGCTGCGGCATCACAACGTCAATTTTCGACATGGGCTTCTCGTTTTTATGATCGATTTCGGGTTCTGGTTTCCCTGATTAGTTTTCTGTAGACAGGAACCAGTGAGGCGTCCAGCACCCCTTCAAACTGCTTGAGCCATCGAGTTATATATCGTTCGTTGAGCCGGCGATTCTTCAACAGTACACTCGCCACGTCTTCGAGATCCCGCGGCCGCCCCGCAATGATCTTTTGAATGATGAGATCCTCGGGCGATGCGAATCGGACACTCTGCTTCCCCACCCGAACCGATCGCGCCCGCTTGATCGCCCTTTGTTCAAATAGGGTGTTCGAAAAAATGAAATCAACTCTAATTCCGGTCTTTCGGTCGGCCAGTGGCAAAACGCCCGTCCGAAGTGCGAATGATTTTGGAGATCTGACGAGGGTCTTTATTCTCGTTCGTTTCGCAATCATAAGAATCTTCTGCACATCTTCCACGCCGGCTCCGAGCGTGATATCGATATCCTTCGTCGCCCGGGGCTCTCCGTACCTGAGCACTGCCTGACCGCCCACGACCATGTAGGGTATTCGTGCCCTTTCGAGATTCGATGCGACTCTTCTGAGAATGCTATCGAACACCGTTTATTGCTCTGGCATATCTGATGTCAATCTCGATTCCTTCCAGCTTGTTGCGTGGTGGAAATTTGCCCATCCTCCTCGCCTGGCGGAGAAGCGCCCAGGCAATTCTTACATTCCTCCGATAATTCGGCCTCGATCGCCGAACGGTGCTCTTTTCAAATTCCCGAAGGATTTTAGCGTCTCTTACCATGTCAATAGGAGGCTAGGGCTTTCAATGCGTCGACAACCTTTTGGGTATTGGGCAAGAAGAAATCCTCAAGGGTCGGGGCGTACGGGACGGGCGTATCGAGCGACGCCAGCCGCCTGATCGGAGCGTCGAGGTACTCGAAAGCATCCTGCGCGATGATCGCCGCAATTTCCGCGCCGACGCCGCCGGTGAGTGTATCTTCATGAAGTATCAGCACTTTCCCTGTCTTCTTGACAGAGCCGATGATCGACTGCCTGTCCAGCGGCAGGAGCGACCGCAAATCCAGTACCTCGACCTCAACATCTTCCTTCGCCATGATCTCCGCCGCTTCGAGCGCCCAGTGGACGCCGGTTCCGTAAGTAATTACCGCGATATCGCTCCCGCCCCTCTTGACCTCGGCCTTGCCGATCGGGACAACGATGTCACCTTCCGGCACTTTTCCCTTGCTGTGCCGGTAGAGATATTTGTGCTCGAAGTACAGGACGGGATCCGGGTCCCGGATCGCAGCCTTGATCAACCCCTTGGCGTCGGCGGGAGTCGAGGGCGCCACGAGCTTCAGCCCGGGAACATGAAAGAACCACGCTTCCGGATTCGTGGAATGAAAAGGACCTCCCCGGATGACGCCGCCCGAAGGCAGCCTCAGGACCATGGGGACCGCGATGTTCGTCCGGTAGTGGAACCTGGCCACGTTGTTCACGAGCTGGTTGAATCCGTTGGTGACGAAATCCGCAAATTGCATCTCCGCAACCGGCCGCATGCCTGCAATTGCAGAGCCCATGGCAGCTCCGATAATGGCGGCTTCACCGAGGACCGTATCGATCACGCGCCTCTCCCCGAATTCCTCGATGAACCCTTTCGTGACCTTGAAGGCGCCGCCGTACGCTCCGATATCTTCGCCGAGGACGAAGACCGATTCATCCCGCCTCATCTCCTCCCGGAGTCCGTCGCTGATCGCTTCCAGATATGTAATGGGCCCGGACAAGAGGCTCACGGGTTAGCGTACACGCCTTCGGCCGCCTCTTCTCCGGGAGGATACGGTTCCTCCAGAGCTTTCCGGGCGGCGTCTTCGACTGCATTCTTGATCTCGTTCACAATCGTCTTTTTCTTCTCCTTCGACAGCAGGCCTTTTGCGGTCAGGAGCCTGTCAAATTTTTCGATCGGATCTTCCTTCTCCCATTTCGCCAAAAGTTTCTTTGGAACATACCATGCGGTATCGTGAGCGGCGTGGCCTCGCATTCGCATCGTGACCGTTTCGATAATTGAAGGCCCGCCTCCACGGCGCGCTCTCTCGACCGCCTCTTTACAAACGCGGTGGACGGCCAGAACGTCTGTACCGTCGATCGTGACCCCGGGAATGCCGTAGCCGATCGCTCGGTCCGATAGACGTTCCACATTATGCTGCTTTGAGAGGGGCGTCGAATAGGCGTATTGATTATTCTCTATTATTAGTATAAGCGGCAGGTGCATCACAGAGGCCATCGCAAGCGCTTCATGCACTTCGCCGACGTTCACGCCGCCATCCCCGATGTAGGTCATGACCACCGAGCGCCGGTTCCTGAGCATGCTGGCGAGAGCGACCCCTGCTGCCACCGGCACCATTGCTCCAAGATGGCTGATGTTGCCGTAGATCCTTTTCTCCGGATCGGAATAATGGCCCGTGCCGTCGCGCCCCCTTGCTATTCCCGTCGCCCTGCCGAGGTACTGCAGCATGAGTTTCTGAACGGTCTGCCCCCTCACGAGGTGGGCGCCCAGGTCGCGGTGCAGCGGGAAGACGTAGTCCTCCGGCCCGAGCGCATACGCGGAACCGACGGCCGTTGCCTCGTTCCCTCTCCCTGAATATGCTCCGCCCACAATTTTCCCCTGCTGGTAGAGCCGGTAGATCGTGTCCTCAAACTCACGGGTCTGGACCAGGAAGTAATACAACTTGATAAGATCTGCATTAGTGACGCCGCCGTCACGCTTGTCCCGGCCTGGTTCCGCCGCTCGGGATAAAGCGGGACGGGTGATCGCCGGGCGCTTTGATACTTTGTTCTTCT